>DYRC01000287.1 GCA_020718925.1 Desulfonema limicola | reverse complement strand
AATCAGGGCAGCGGTTTATCCGGGACAATAAGAAAACTCCTTTGCAGTCGCCCCCACCAGAATCAATTTTATATTAAAAAACCAGATAGTTATCAAAGAAATCAACGCCGATTGTTCTCCTACTGACACAGGAGAGCGGTCGGCGTTTCTGTTTTCCGAATCAGCGTAATTGACATCACAACTTCTATCGGTTAGAATAAAAGAAAGAAACAAGGATATAGATGAATGGAATTCACCGACTGGCACAGGCTGCTCGGAATAACGCTGACCGATTTCTTCACCGATACCGCCTATACAGTGGAGCTTGAAAAAGACCTGTCCATGAAAAAGCAGTTCCTTGATGTCGTAATCATCGAAAGAAAAGAAGGGCGGATGCCGGATGAGCTGCCGGACGGATTTGAGAACATGGCGAAGCACAATCTGATTTCCTACAAGTCATTCAGGGAATCGTTCGATGACTGGTCTGCGGACGAACTCATCGGGCATTTCGTGAATTACCGCAAACAGGTCAGTCCGTCTCTGAAGAAACTTCTTCCGAAAGAGGATTTCCGGCTGTATGCTGTCTGCACCATGTTTCCGGCAAAGCTGACAAAACAGGTTACGTTCAAGCCGGTTACGGAAGGCGTGTACGATCTCCGATGGGGAGTCAGAGACATACGCATCATTGTAACATCTCAGATTTCAAAGGAAAAACGGAATGCTATGTGGCTGATGTTCAGTGCGGTGAGAGACAGCGTGGGGTACGGTGTTTCGCATTACAGAGGCAAGCTGGATGAGATGAGCAGCGCGATAAACCGTCTGCTTCTCAGATACAGGACAGAAAGGATAATTGATATGCCTTACACTATCGAAGATTTCCGGAAAGAGATAAAACAGGATGCGCTGAAAATGATGACGCCGGAAGAAGTCGTGAAAGCTTTTCCCGCAGAGGAAATATTCGGAGCATTTCCCGCAGAGGAACGACTCAGAGGACTTCCCGCAGAGGAACGACTCAGAGGGCTTTCTGCTGAAGAAATCAGGGCTTACCTGAAAAAGCTGCCGAAGAAAGCAACGCCTGCAAAAAAGAAGGGAACTAAGAATAAAAAATCAGCATAATCAGCGGTTCAGAATCCCCTTGACAACCCCACCCCGTAAATGTTATCCATACTTTTTATTTAACAAAAAAAAGGAGGCTTTCTTAATGCAAGATAAAAATCAGGGCAGCGGTTTATCCGGGACAATAAGAAAACTCCTTTGCAGTCGCCCCCCCCCCACGAATTTTATACTGAAAAATCAGATAGTTATCAAAGAATCAACGCCGATTGTTCTCCTATTAACACAGGAGAGCGGTCGGCGTTTCTGTTTTTTATCAACCGCTTTACAAAAATAAGGAGGACAGACTTAAACAATTTTCAGGGATGATGGCAATGAGGCTGTCTGAACATGATTCACAGGATTAAAAGATTGCCGAGATTGTGAGCATAATCAGAGCAATCAGAATAATCAGTGGTTAGGCTTAAGCAAGCTGTCTCCACATTTCAGGGCGGTCTTTAAGTTTAAGCAGTCACCGCAGGTTAACTCATTTTACCTGTCGGTATCAGTGCGGTAGCCACGAATTGAAAGTTTCGAGCTATCTGCTATTTACAATTTAGACGGAGGTTATAATCATGACAACAATCCGAAACCCTAAGAGTCCAGAACAGGTGTTAACCGATTTGGCTAACCTGAAAAATAGCGGCACCTCTTGGTGGCAGGTGATCGCAGCACTGAAAGATTTGATCAGCGCATCTGGCTCGACAATTGAGGCTATTACGGAAGCCATTTTGTCTGGTAACTGGAAAGAAGCCGCTCAACAGTATGAAGGACTTGTTGTGACATCAGCGTTTGAAGCATTAAAATTGATAGCAGAAAATATGGGGTTCAACACCATCGGAATGGTCACTGGAACTGATGATTCTTTTATTGTAGGATTTAAAGGCTACTTGGGTGTTGTAAGCGGCACGACCGATACAACCAGATCATTCTCTTATAAAGCGGTTGGGATAAGTGCTGGCACCCAAGAGGGCGTAACTGTGACGGGTGGAATTTATCTATCAACAGAAGAGCTTAGCGTTAGCGACAGTTGGAATATCGAATTTTTTGCTTCGTTTGGTGGTGATTTTGGAGTGGGTGTTTGTGTCGAAGTTTTTACCACTTTATTCAGTGGATCAGGAGCAATCATACAGATAACGACGGGTGAAGAGATGGAGGCTTGTGTTGGTACCGCTTTTGCAACCACTGCTCGAATCCCTTAAAACAGCCAAGCAGATACCGAAAATCAAAGGGGTAAAACTCCGTTGATTTTGAATAAATGTCTAACCAATTAAACAGAGTGGGCAACACCTTTTGTTGCCCACTATCACAAAGGAGAGTAAAAATGTCAAAACATCTGAAACATGCTGCCATCCTCACAGTAATAGTCTCGGTTTTGCTTATCATCATGCCTGCGGCGGCAAACTCTGCCTGCGCTCCTCAGTTCGACGTGATGTTGAATCTATGCTCTTGCTCAAACATCGATCCTTCTATGTATTTCAATACTAACAAGGCTGGTTGTACGCTCGCCGCCTGCGAGTCTCATTTCGGCGACTGCACCAGCAACGCCGCCCCGACCGCAACCGGCGTAAGCATTACCGGCACGGCGGCTGTGGGGCAGATATTGACCGGCACTTACACTTATGCGGATGCGGAGAATGACGCGGAAGGAACTTCGACCTTAAAGTGGTACATCGCAATCGATTCCGGTAAATTAGCAGTGGGAACTGGCCTGACCTACACGCCAACAGTTGCGGATATAGGCTCTTTTCTCTACTTTGAAGTTACTCCGGTTGCAACAGGCGGCACGACTCCGGGAAAGGCGGTTATGTCGGCGGGGGTGAAGGTTACGGGTCTCGCTCCCGGTTACAGTTCAACACCCGCTCCCGGCAGTACGATTATTAATGTAGGAAGCGCGAGTGTGGGTGCTTCTGTCAGCAAACCATTGAGCGTCAGTGAAACCGGCACAGCCGAACTGAAAGTTACGAAGATAGAAATCACCGGCATAAATGCGGCTGATTTCAGCGTAACTCCTGCAACTCTGACCATTGCTGACGGCGGAGCGGCGCAGGATTTGACAATAAAATGTACGCCTTCTGCTATGGGAGTATATGCCGCTATGTTGAAGGTGAATCACAATGCAGCCGGCACTCCGGCAACATACATGCTGAATTGCATGGGGCTTCCGAATGCCGCCCCGACCGCAACACCAAGCATTACCGGCTCCGATTGTCTGACTCAGGAACTTACCGGCAGTTACGTTTATAAGGATACTGATACTCCGGCGGACGCGGAAGACACTGCGGCTGTGAAGTTTCAGTGGTACACCGGAACTGATGCGAGCTGCTCAGGCAAAGCAGCGATTTCCGGCGCAACATCAAAGACTTACACGCCGACTGATGCGGATAAAGGCAAATTTATCTGCTTCGGTGTAACTCCTGCTGCCCTGACCGGAACAAAGCAAGGCACGGAGGCGATTGCCACTACAAAGGCGGCTGTTGATACGCCGGTTTATGCGTCCGTACCGGACAAAGGCACATCGATCAGTTTTGAAACGCTCAAAGGGAAAAGTGCGGACAAAACCCTGACGGTTACGAATGCGGGAACCGGCACGCTGAGTGTTTCCTTGGCATTTCCGATTGAGACCATATCGGGCTTTGCTTCAGGCTGGTTCGAGGTTACGCCGACCAAAGCCGATATTGCGTGTCCGGGAAACAAGCCTTTCACAATCACCTGCAAAGGCAAAGAGAAAGGCACCGTAACCGGGACACTGACGGTAACGCACAATGCGGCGGATGCGGTGTGCAGCGGTTGTCCGTCAGGGGATACTACTGCGACATATCCGCTCAGTTGCGTTGTAACAGCCGCTCCGGTGTACAGTTCATCTACTGCTCCCAACGGGACTCTGAGCATGACTTCGTGTACTCCGGCAGACGCCGCGACAACGCTGACGGTTACGAACACGGGTTCCGATGTGCTGCAAATCACGAATATCAAAATCAGCGGCGCGAATAAGGACAAGTTCTCATTCACAGCACCGACTTCGGGGGAGAACGAAATCTTAATCGCCGTGGGTAAAAGCCTTGTTGTCAAGATTACCGGCAAGGGAAGCACGGTCGGCAATTTCACAGGAACATTGGAACTGACGCACAATGCGGCAGGCAGTCCGGCAGCATATAAGCTGTCTTCCGTGATTTCGGATTGTTATGTGCCGGTTTATTATGAGCCGTCATATTACGCGCCTCCGGTCAATCAGGCTCCGGTGGCGGACATCCTGTATGTCAGCACCGTGATGAACAAAGCGATTTCCGTAGCACTGACCGGCATCGATCCGGGTTCCGACTTTTTCACGCTGCTGATGAAGCCGCTGACGTATTCTGTGGTAACACAGCCTCAGCACGGCGCACTCACCGGCACAGCCCCGAATCTGATTTACACGCCGGAGCAGGGATTTACCGGCACGGATTCTTTCACTTACAGAATCTATGACGGAACAGCATATTCGGCGCCGGCAGCCGTATCGGTGATTGTCCATCAGAACAGTCATGCGAATATCGGCGATAAATATGAGATTGACATCTTCTGTGCGGAATATGAGGGCGCGAAATACGGATTCAGACTGAATCTGACGCCGGTTGCGGCTGATCCGTCAGCATATTACTGGAAAGGGGATATTCCCACATTCGGCAAGGCATACAGCGACAGTAACACGAAGGGCTGTATTTCCGTAGAGAAAGGCTTTCAGTTGAACATACCGTCGGCTCTTTTTCAGGGAACGTTATATCAGTTCACGCTGAACTTCACGCCGGTTGCGGCTGATCCGTTCGGATTTTACTGGAAAATGGATTTAGGTACGCTGAAAACGCATTAGGTGTTTTTGTCGTGAATCATGTCCGCTGACGTTCATGCCTGAGAGCTATGGGCGTCAGCGGATTTATTTTTTTGATAAGTACCCGATCATATATTTTCCGGCAATATGGTAGGGGTAAGCCCCTG
>DYRC01000286.1 GCA_020718925.1 Desulfonema limicola | reverse complement strand
GGTCATCATAGACCGCTGTCCTTTGACATTCTGCTGACATTTCAAGCCTCCTTGTCCTGAACCAAGATTCACAGGATTTCAAGATTGCCAAGATTAAAAAAATCCCGGCAATCCTTTAATCCTATAAATCCCGGTTCAGACAATCAACATCCTTAAATTCTTATAAAATACTTTCATCCTGATAAAAAAAAGGGAAAGGCATTATCGCCCCTCCCTTTCAGATTGAATAATCAGAACCTATTTTCTACCCGCATATTCCATATACGCCATTGCTACGGTTCTGTAAACCAGATGCGCCAGTTTTGAGAACGGCAGAAATGCAAACAGGTTGAATACAAACATCAGGTGAATAAAATAAATCAGATATGACGGCAATGCGGCGCCAGCCAGACGGGTCATTTCTGCCAAAAGACCTGTCAAGCCCAGACCGAATACCAGTCCCAGCAGATACCAATCTTTATAGGTGCTGACCTGCTCGGTATTGGAAAAACGGTCTTTGATCATCAGACCGCTGCCCACCACCAGCGCAACGCCCGCAATGTTGGCAAGCCATTTTACCGGATTCAACTGAGAATACGGTCCGTGAATCTGAAATACATACAGCACCACAAAGAAAATGTTGGTAACAATAAACAGCCCGATAAAGCTGTAAAAAACCATCAGATGAGAGGTTGCCCGATCCTGATTTTCGCCGCATTCTGAAAATTTGTTATGCTTCAGAATCGTCGGAAGCACCCTGATCAACGCCTCAATAAATCCTTTAATATCAATCTTTTCTTTGGTGGTTTTGCCTTCTTTCAGCGCGTTTTCATGAATATCGGCAATAAACCGTTTGAGTCCCAGCGCAAACATAGCCGCCACAAAGCCCGCAAGCGGCACAAAGATAAGGTCAACAAGCCAAGTCGAGAAGAATTTGGCATGAGAGATTTCAGCACCACTGGGAGAAAAATTCAGCCAGTGAATACCGAACATTTTCAGGAATATGCCCAGCACCAGAAACACCACAACCGGAGCCGCAATCAATATCGGCAGTTTTTTGGGATCGTTCACCATCTGTCCCAATTTTTTAAACGGCGCATATTCGGAAATCGCATAAGAGCGAATCGCAGCCAGCACATCGCCCGGTTTTGCGCCGCGCGGACATCTTGACGTGCAATCGCCGCAGTTATGGCAGAGCCAAATATCTGCATTGCCCACCAATCTGTCTTTCAAACCCCATGATGCCGCAATCATTTCTTTTCGGGGAAACGGGTGATTATCCGGCGCAATCGGGCATGCCACCGAACAGGTCGCACATTGAAAACATTTCTTTAAAGAATCCGCGCCCATCCCGGATATTTCTTTGATAAAATTGACGTCAGGTTCAACAAGGTATTTATCCGTCATTATTCTCCTCCTATAAAAGTTTTACCTAACCCCCCGCCCCCCTTCCCTGAAAGGGAAGGGGGAGAAGTTTCTCCCCTCTCCGCTTCGGGGAGGGGCAGGGGGTGGGGTATTAGAATCCCTTGAAGGGGTTCGGTCCGAGTCCTTCGATAACGCCCACAAAATCATTGATGATTTGCGGAACTTTATCGTATTCGTCAATAGCAATCTCAAACTGAGCGACACGCTCATTTTCAAGCGCAAGACTCTGCAAGGCTTCGCCGATTTTCTTCATACGAATGCTTGCCAACTCGCTGCCCTTGACAAAATGACACTGATAATCGTCTCCGTGACGGCATCCCATGATAAATACGCCGTCCATGCCTTTGGAAAGCGCGTCTTTGATCCAGATCACGTTCATGGAACCAAGGCATCTGATCGGAATCAGGCGCACATCCGCAGAAAAAGACAATCCGTTCAATCCTGCCATATCAATTGCCGGATACGCATCATTTTCGCAGACCAAGCCCAAAATTCTGAATGGCGGTTCGTCAAAATCATCGGCAGAAGGAACGCCGATTGCCTTAACCATAGAGCCGATGCTGTCAATATTGTAATCCGCAAACCCGATGATGCGTTCAGGACACGCGCCCATACAGGTTCCGCAACGGCGGCACCGCGTGGGATTGGGTTTGGGTGTGCCTTTGGCGTCATCATCCAACGCGCCGAAAGGACATTCCTGCGTACAGCGTTTGCACTGGGTACATCTCTGGAAGAAGAAATCAGGAAAGGTCATATCGCCGGAACGCGGATGAACCGCAACGCCCCGATTTGAAGACTCAATACACTGAATGGCTTTGAGAGCCGCGCCGCCTGCGTCTTCGATACTTTCTTCCATCGTCATGCTGCGGCGGATACAACCTGCGGCATAAATACCGGTTCTCTGGGTTTCATACGGAAAGCAGATAAAATTGGAATCGCAATAGCCGTTGAACAACCCGATGTCCCGGAAAGCAGGTCCCTGACGATATGCCATATTGACTACCGGGTCGTCTGCGGTTACCGGAACCATACCGGTTGCCAGAACTACCATATCGGCTTTGACCTGAATCTTCTGTCCAAGCAGCGTATTGTCGGCTTCGACAATCAGTCCTGAGCCGTTTTTGGAAACGCTGACCACTTCGCCTTTGGTCAGGAAAATGCCGGGGTCCTGCTGAATGCTTTTGTAGAAATTCTCCTGCAAGCCCGGTGTTCTCATGTGCTGATAGAAAATGTATGCCTTGCCGTCTTCATAATCTTCGCGCACATATTTTGCCTGTTTGAGCGATACAAAGCTGGTAACAGAGCCGCCGAAATCAAAATCCGCATCATCGCCTTTGCCCGGACTCTGAATAAATACAACAGACTTGGCTTCTTTGCCATCCGAAGGTCTGACAATTTTGCCTTTGGCAGCCATTGCTTCAAACTGATCATTGGTAACAACATCAGCAATCGCGCCGAATCCCAGATGAGCAAATTCGCCATCAGCAGGCTTA
The DNA here is from genome assembly GCA_020718925.1 of Desulfonema limicola. Classification (GTDB taxonomy): domain Bacteria; phylum Desulfobacterota; class Desulfobacteria; order Desulfobacterales; family DYRC01; genus DYRC01. The sequence continues at coordinate 2,228 of DYRC01000286.1, read as the reverse complement.
TATGGACGCCATCCGGCAGCCAGAACCACCGCGCCGAATTTTTCGCCGTTCGGATCAAGGGTGAGAATATCCACCCTGCCCTTGTTATATTCCAGATATTTTTCATTGAGCTTTTCAGCATCCAATTCCTTGCCGGATTCATCTACCCGCATTTCCGGGGGGAGCGGGAACGGCACGTCAAACTCAATTTTTTCACCCGGTTTTTTCAAGGTTACGGTAAATTCGCCAGGTTGTCCCGCGATACGCGCCACCACCGTATTCACCTTTACCTTGATATTCGGGTATTTTTCCATCTCGTCAATCTTGGATTGAATCACGGGCGGAAGCAGTTGTTCATACGGATATTCAAGCGGCAGCTGCTTTCTGACTTTTGCCGCATATCCGCCGATATGTTTGTCTTTTTCAACAATCGTAACCTCATAGCCCGCTTTTGCCGCTTCAATCGCCGCAGAAATGCCGGTGATGCCGCCGCCGATGACCAGAATCTTCCGGGTAAAGCTTTCCAGTTGGTAAGGCTCGGGCAGATTGACTTTGGGCAGTCTTGCCATACCCATTCGGATATAATCTTCGGCAAGCATCTGAACCCGATCCGGTTCTGTACCCGGATCTTCAGGCACCGGAAACTGGGCGCGGGGATGAGACCACACGACCTGTTCACGAAGATTCACCCGGTCAATCATACAGCCGTCAAAGCGGAATATGTCAAAATTAACCCGGCGGGAGCAGGCAGCAATTGCGATTGAATTAATGCCGTCTGCAATATCTTTTTTAATGACGTCAACGCCTTCCGGGGAGCAGAGGAAGGGATGCGTTTTGCAAATCTTGATTCCCTGCTCAGCGGGAACTTTGCACAGTTTTTCCATGTTCAGGGCTTCACCGATGCCGCAGCCTGTGCAGATATAAACAGCGTATTTCTTATCCATGAGATTACACCTCCTACCTCTTCACCAGAGTCTGAATTGCTTTGAGCGCCATGCCGGTCGCATTCTGGTTGGATGATACCACATCCGCCGGTTTATTCGCGCAGCCTGCCGCAAACATGCCTTGTGTCTTGCCATTCAAAATAAAGCCTTCGGGCGTGTACTTGAGATCAGCCGGAAGCTTGCCGGTTGCCGCAGTGGGCTGCATTCCGGTTGCCAGTACCGCCATATCCACGGACTGTCTGATTTTCTCGCCGGTTACGGCATTTTCAGCCACGACTGTAATATTTTTAGTTCCGGCGTCTTCGCTCACCTCTGCGACTTTACCCTTGATAAAGAAAACATTCTTGTCTTCTTTGATCTTTTTGTAAAACTTCTCATACCGCTGCCCCGGCGCTCTCAGATCAATATAGAAAATATAAATCTTGGCGTCAGGATACTGCTCCCGAATATAGGTGGCTTGCTTCAACGAAGCCATGCAGCAGATATAAGAACAATAAGGCAGGTGATTTTCATCGCGCGAACCCGCACACTGTACAAATGCAACGCTTTCAGGTGCTTTGCCATCTGACGGACGCTGAATTTTTCCTTTGGTCGGTCCGCTGGGAGCTGCCAGCCGCTCCATCATCATGTTGGTAATGATGTTGGGATAGCGTCCGAAGCCGAGATTATCAATCTTTCCGGCATCATAAGGCTTCCAGCCCGTTGCCCAGACAATCGCGCCCACCTTGAACGTAACGGTTTTTGCCTGCATATCCAAATCCACCGCATTGTATTTGCAGGCTTCTTTGCATCGCTTGGCATCTTCCGTGCCGATGATCTGCGGGGAAATGACATATCGCGCGGGAAATGCCATTTCAAACGGCAGATACGCGCCTTTGGTTCTGTTCATGCCGAAGTTGAAATCGCTGGATACTTCGGTTTTGCATACTTTGGCGCATTCGCCGCAGGATGTGCATTGTTCGTTGACGTATCTCGGATTTAAGCGAATGCTCACGTCATAATTGCCCGCAGAGCCTTCCACTTTTTCCACTTCCGCCAGCGTGAATGTCCTGATTTTGGGATTGTCCTTGATCCGTTTGAAGTTGATCTCCAGCCCGCAGGTCGGAGGACATAGCTTCGGAAAATACTGATTCAATTGCGCTACTCTTCCGCCCAGATAAGGATTTTTCTCAACGATGAACACCTCATACCCCACTTCGGCAGCTTCAAGTGCTGTGGTCAGTCCGCTGATTCCTCCGCCGACCACCAGAATACTCCCGCTCGCAGGGGCTTGCTTCTCTACTGTCATGCTATCCCTCCGTGATT
>DYRC01000285.1 GCA_020718925.1 Desulfonema limicola | reverse complement strand
AAGCAGTTACACTTCAAACGACAAATCATCGGGCCACTCCCGCTCATGTCCATCCATCGGTCCCTTTTTGCAAGCGTCAATCACCACCTGATGCCCCTGAAATATCATATCCCGCCCCGGATCCGTATTGTTGAATAACTTCCATAGAATCAGTGAATTATCCCGAATATCAATATCTTTGTCATACAGGATAATGATATTGAACGGCTTCAGCGATGAAGCTGCAAAAATTTCTTCGGCAAAGTCTTTTCCGCCGCGATTCGCAGCCTTTTCTATGGATAAAGCTGAAATCCGGTTGATGCTTTCCGAATATTCGGGAAATAAATCTCTGAATGCGATGACGCCGGGAATTGACCTCTCCCCCAGCCCCTCTTCTGACAGGAGAGGGGAGACGTTGTTGCCCCCCCCTCTCCGTTTCGGGGAGGGGGCAGGGGGAGGGGTTCTCGGCGGTTCATCCTGACATCGCTTGGTCAGGTCAATGCCGATTTTGTGACCGTAATTCGGAAACGGCGAGGAATGATCCAGCACATCCAACACGCCTTTAGTCAGGGTAATATCTGATGAAATATCAAAAGAATGCAGCAGTTTTTCAATAATTTCGTCGGGATTCTGCACATTGACTTCTTTATCCGCCACCACAATGGCTTTGCAGAAACTCATCTGTCCCTGCCCCCACAGCCCGCTCATAATTTTCTGGGCATGTCCCGGATATTCTTTGTCAATTGAAACCGCAACAATATTATGAAACACGCCTTCCCACGGCAGCCAGTAATCTCTGATTTCAGGAAACACGGTTTGCAGCAAAGGCAGAAAGAATCGCTCCGTAGCTTTTGCCAGATAGCAGTCTTCCATCGGCGGCTTGCCGACCAGAGTTGCACTGTAAATCGGATTTTTGCGATGTGTAATTGCCGTAACATGAAAGACCGGATAATCATCAGCGAGCGAATAATAGCCGGTATGATCCCCGAAAGGACCCTCTCGCCTAAGCTCTCCCGGATCAACATAGCCTTCTATCACAAATTCAGCTTCCGCAGGCACTTCCATATCAATGGTGAGGCATTTGGTCAGCATCACCGGTTTTTTTCGCAGAAAACCGGCTAAAAGAAGCTCATCCACACCTCTGGGCATGGGCGCGGTAGCTGAAAAAATCGTAGCCGGATCAGCGCCGATTGCCACTGCCACCGGCATGCGTTTTTTTGCCCGGCAATATTCCGTGTAATAATGAGAGCCGTCTTTATGGATATGCCAGTGCATTCCGGTCGTGTTTTTGTCGAAAATCTGCATCCGATACATGCCCACATTGCGCCTGCCGCTTTCAAGGCTTTTGGTGAATACCATCGGCAATGTGATAAATCTGCCCGCATCTTTGGGCCAGCAATGCAGCACCGGCAAGGTGGATAAATCTATCTTATCGCCGGTCATCACAACTTCCTGACACGGCGGCGTTTTCGATTTCATCATGCGGGGAAAAAATTGAGGAACGCTGATCGCCATCGGCAGAATATTCAAAATGTCTTTGAAATTTTTCGGCGGATTAAACTCAATAAATTCCCGGATTCGGTGCGCGGGTTCATCAAGGTTTTTCACGCCGAACGCCATGCAGATTCGTTTCATGCTTCCGAAGATATTTGTAACCACCGGAAATTCAGAATCTTTCACGTTCTCAAAAAACAGCCCCTTGCCGCCGTCTTTGCTTTTGGATTCAGCGTCCGTGAATTTGCTGATGTCCAGATACGGAGAAACTTCCTGTGTGATATGTTTCAGTTCTCCGGCTTGATCCAATGCGGTCAAAAAATCTCTCAGGTTTTGATACGTCATATAGCTTGTCCATCGCTTAATTCCGAAATTCTGTTTCCTTGATACTCTGAATTATATCGCTAAATATTTACAGTGATTGTTAGCATCTCTTAAAACGATTCTTTACAAGCTCCGTAATTATGGATTATATGACGTGCAAATATTTCTGACAAGGAGAAACAATGCCCAAACGCAAAGATATTAAAAAAGTAATGATTATCGGATCCGGTCCTATTGTGATCGGTCAGGCTTGTGAATTTGACTACTCAGGCACTCAGGCATGTAAGGCGTTGCGTTCGCTGGGATATGAAATTGTGCTGGTCAACTCAAATCCGGCAACGATTATGACAGACCCCGGCATGGCGGATGTAACCTATATTGAGCCGCTGAATCTCAAAGTGATGACAGAAATCATCGAAGCGGAACGCCCGGACGCACTGCTCCCGAATCTGGGGGGACAGACCGGACTGAATCTGTCATCTGAGTTGTCAAAAGCCGGAGTGCTGGAAAAATACAACGTCAAGGTTATCGGCGTAAATATGGATGCGATTGAGCGGGGCGAGGATCGTACCGCATTTAAACAAACCATGACCCGGCTCGGAATTGATATGCCCAAAAGCACGGCGGTCAATACCGTTAAAGACGCTGAAAAAGTGGCGGAAGAACTGGGCTATCCGGTGGTGATTCGTCCCGCATACACGATGGGCGGAACCGGCGGCGGTCTGGTGTATAATATCGAAGAACTCCGCACTATTGCGGCAAGAGGTCTTGCAGCCAGCATCATCCATCAGATTTTGGTGGAAGAATCTGTGCTGGGTTGGGAAGAATTGGAACTTGAGGTGGTGCGGGATGCGAAAAATCAGATGATAACCGTCTGTTTTATCGAAAATGTGGATGCCATGGGCGTTCATACCGGCGACTCTTACTGCACCGCGCCTATGCTGACCATTACTCCCGAATTACAGAAAACTCTTCAGGATTACTCGTATAAGATTGTTGAGGCAATCGAAGTCATCGGCGGAACCAATATTCAGTTTGCCCATGACCCGAAAACCGGGCGCGTGGTCGTGATTGAAATCAATCCCCGCACATCCCGCTCCTCCGCGCTTGCCTCCAAAGCCACCGGATTTCCGATTGCGTATGTGTCCTCGCTTCTGGCAGGCGGGCTGACGCTGGATGAAATTCCCTATTGGCGAGACGGAACGCTTGAAAAATACACCCCGTCCGGTGATTATGTGGTGGTGAAGTTTTCCCGATGGGCGTTTGAAAAATTCAAGGGCGTTGAGGACAAACTCGGGACTCAGATGCGTGCGGTCGGCGAAGTGATGAGCATCGGCAAAACCTACAAAGAAGCGTTTCAGAAAGCGATCCGTTCTTTGGAAAACGGGCGTTACGGGCTTGGATTTGCCAAAAACTTCAACGCGATGCCGCTGGAAAAACTCATGGCGATGCTCAACGAACCCTCCAGCGAACGCCAGTTTATCATGTATGAAGCACTCCGAAAAGGCGCGGATGTTCAGGAACTTTTCGATAAAACTCACATCAAACCCTGGTTTATCGGGCAGATGAAAGAACTGGTGGTATTTGAGGAAACCCTTCTGAAATACAAAGGAAGCATACCGCCGGATGATCTGCTGATTCGTGCCAAAAAAGACGGTTTTGCAGACAAATATCTGAGCAAAATTCTGAATGTGCCTGAAAAAGCTATTCGGGAAAAGCGGATATTGCTAGGCATGAATGAGGCATGGGATGCGGTTCCGGTCAGCGGCGTGGATAATGCGGCTTATTATTATTCCACCTATAATGGGCAGGATACGGTCAAGGTTTCAAACCGGAAAAAAATCATGGTTCTGGGCGGCGGTCCGAACCGCATCGGTCAGGGCATTGAATTTGACTACTGTTGCGTTCATGCGGCATTTGCCATCCGGGATGAAGGGTATGAATCCATCATGGTGAACTGTAACCCGGAAACCGTGTCAACCGATTATGACACCTCAGATAAACTTTATTTTGAGCCGCTGACCGTAGAAGATGTTCTCAGCATCTATGAAAAAGAAAAACCCCAAGGCGTTATCGTCCAATTTGGCGGACAGACGCCGTTAAACATTGCCAGAGAATTGGCTGAAGCAGGGGTTAAGATTCTCGGCACCTCTCCTGAAACCATTGATCTTGCAGAAGATCGGGATCGGTTCCGGCATGTTATGCGGAAAATGGGAATCCCCCAGCCCAAATCCGGCATGGCAATCACCATTGAAGAAGCGTTAAACATCGGAAAAGACATCGGTTATCCGCTTATGGTTCGCCCCTCTTATGTGCTGGGAGGGCGTGCAATGGAAATTGTTCAGGATGAGGAGATGATGCGGCAATACATGGCTGCTGCGGTTGAATTATCGCCGGAACGTCCGGTGCTGATTGACAAATTTTTAGAAATTGCCATTGAAGCAGAAGCAGATGCCATTGCTGACGGAACGGATGCGTTTGTGCCTGCGGTGATGGAGCATATTGAGCTTGCCGGTGTTCACTCCGGCGACTCTTCCTGCGTGATTCCGCCGGTCAGCATTCCTGTCAAGCATATTGACACGATTAGCGACTACACCCGAAAAATTGCGATGGAACTTGGCGTTGTAGGGCTGATGAATATTCAGTATGCCATTGCAAATGACACGGTGTATATTCTGGAGGCAAATCCCAGAGCATCCCGCACTGTGCCTTTGGTATCAAAGGTCTGCAATATTGCGATGGCAAGATTGGCAACGCAGGTCATGCTCGGCAAAAAACTGTCTGATCTGAAACTGGAAAAGAAACAGATTCCGCATTTCGGGGTGAAAGAAGCGGTTTTCCCCTTTAATATGTTCCCGGAAGTTGATCCGGTTCTGGGTCCTGAAATGCGCTCAACCGGCGAGGTGCTGGGGCTTTCGGATTCTTTCGGGCTGGCGTTTTTCAAGTCTCAGGAAGCAACCGGAGTTTCTCTGCCGCTTCAAGGAACTGTGCTGTTCACCATTTCGGATAAGAAAAAGTCCAGATCGCTTGAACCTGCAAGGCTTTTCAAGGAAATGGGCTTCAGAATCCTTGCCACCAAGGGGACGCATCTTTTCCTGAAAGAACACGGCATTGAGACCGATCTGATTTCCAAGCTGGGGTATGGCAGACCGGATATTTCTGATGCCATTAAAAACAATGAAATTCAACTTGTTATCAATACTCCGAGCGGAAAAGAGAGCCTTGATGACGATTCCTACATCCGAAAATCGGCAATCCGATACAAGGTCTTATACATTACCACTGCCGCTGCCGCGCTGGCTGCTGCAAAAGGTATTGCCGAGCGAAAGAAAGGGGAACCCAAGGTCAAATC
>DYRC01000035.1:16401-20715 GCA_020718925.1 Desulfonema limicola | reverse complement strand
TCAATACCTGTCGGAATCAGATTTCCCTCAGCATCGCACCATCTCAGCCAAAGATCGTCCGCGCCTTCAAATATGCCCCTCCAAAGCGTTACGCCGAGTCTGATATGCGTCAGGTGGCGATCAATTTTGGGGATATAACCGCCCGCTGTCAATTCGTAAATTCTCAGAACATTTTTCTGAACCACCTGCTGAGGATCAAGAATAATGTAATACGCAACGCCCATCTGTGCATATTTCCGAAATTTGCTGTCTGTCTCCCCGCCTTTGGTATTTGAAACAATTTCCACCACCACTTCCGGCGGTTTGCCGAACTCCCACAAAAAATAGGAGCGATGCCGTTTTTCCCAGATATTGTCTGCCAATTGAACATCCAGACTCAGAAACATATCCGGGACTATCGGCGGCTGATGAACCGCGTAAAAAATTCCTACATTTGCCGCAGCAATAAACAGGCGTCCGGGCTTCCATGAACTGTTGAGAGATTCCGCCAGCAATCGCTGCTGTTTTTCCGAAAACCAGTTATCCACAGGCTCGTCATCCTCTGTAATGATATGGCTGATGTCAGGCAATTCAGCCATCAGCAGTTGTGCAGATATTTCAGGCATTTAAAACGCTCCGAATCACATTTTTTTATAAGGAATTAAAATATTTGTAATCATAGGATAATGCTTCACGTTCAGAGTAACTATCATAGCATTCACAATCTCTTATCCCACTCTCTGCGAAGATTCTCTATATCAGGCAGATCATCACGATCTTTCCACATCCCTTTTGCGCTTTGCAGCCGGGAAAGATAATCGTTTGTCTGATATAAAGCAAGATAGCGATCAACTGCTTCCCGGATAATCTCACTCGTTTTTTTGCCGGATTGATGCGCTATCGTCCGTATCAGCCGGCTTACGGTTTCTTCAAGATAAATCTGCGTTCTTACCATGATTTTTCCTCTTTTAACGCTGAACAGATAAGGGGAAATGATTGTGATATGACGCCGCTTTCTCAAGCTGCCTTTTTTTGGAAAATTTTTATTTCTTTTCCATAAAGCTCACAGAAATAACGGATACATTCAGGAGCAAGATCAACAGCTTTCTCATCATAAACGCCAGTTTCGGGATTCAACCATACTAACGCATAATCCCCTTTGACAAGCCGGAAACGCCGGTTATCCTTGAGCGGCATAAACACGCCTCCCGGATTTTCCTCTACAATGAGCGGATAAAAGTCCAATTCATAAATCGAAACATCCGCATCCTCTTCAAACCACAATTGTAAAATATAATCCCGAACATATTCGGCTTTCAGCAGCCCTCTTTCATAATGGTTCTGCCAGTTTCTTTCATTTTTTGCAAACGCTGCCCATTTTTTCCATTTCATAATATCTTATCCGATAATGATAACCTGATTGTTATTCATTGCATTTTCCCATTGTTCCAACAATTCATCTTCATGGACTTCAATCCATATTTCTACCATCTTTTTCAACGGAGATGGTAATTCTCTGCCGGGTTTCATCCATTTTTTACTTCTGATCTCTATCCGATAATTTTTAACGTCATTCTGATACTTAACATGAACATGAGGAGGAGCATGATCGTTATAATTCATAAGAACCACAAGAGAACCTTTCTTAAACGGATGAGAAACCGGCGGCATTTCTGATGATTTTCCTTTTCAACGGATATATAAGAAGGGGCATGTCGCCATGCCCCCTGTGTCAATCAATGATTATTTCAAAAAATTACGGCAATGTAGCACAATTAGTTCCCGGAATACATGGTTCACAACTACTTCCCACTTTACAGGTATGCGAACTGCCGGAACATCCCGGAAGCGTATAATACGGCGGCGTGGTGATCAGCGTACAGGTCGGCGTAAACACTACGGTCGAATCGGTTACCATATAACCATTCCCAGTCGGCTGCGTATAGCCATCCGAATACACATAAATTGTTGGCGTCATCCCTGAAATTCCCGGAGGTGTAATCTCAAGCTTCGATCCGGCAACCGGCGGATTCCCATGTATATCCGCAGCTATGATAAAAAAGCCATTATCACCCTGAATTGTCCGAGGAGATGCCTGACCGGAGAAAAGTACCGGCATCCTTGCCATAATCAGATTTGTCAAGCCGGTTTTGCTTTCAACCCAAGACGAAGCCTCACCGGAAGCCACACTTGCTCTGTAAAAATTAATTCCTTCGCCTCCGAGATAAAGCGTTGTCGGAAATTCATTGCTCGGATCATCTGACGCAAGCGCATGATTGGCAAAGAATGTTGTATCATTCGGCGGTTCATACGGCACAAGACCAACTCCGTTATTTGCTGCTTCTTTCCACTTATCCATTTTGTTCAAATCAAGAACATACACGCCGCCTGTGGCATGAGACGCAACATCTGACTTAAAATAAGTCAGAGCGTACAACTTATTATTGCCACCGTCTATCAGCAGGTCTTTGATATGTCTTCCGTCATCTCTGAGCGTATCAAAGGTGAATGTATCGCCATCCATGAAAGCCACAGGGGTATCCGGATCCGGCGTGATGGTGAACTCCAGCATGTTAGGAATAGTGCATTTCTGTCCGACAGATGCTTTTATGGACTGCGTATCTGAAACGCTTCCGACCACGTTGAAGTTTCCATTCTTATAAGTAAGCGTCCAGCTTTCAGATTTTGCTTCGCTAAAAACCTTGACTTCGCTCATGGTTCCATTGCCTATATTCGCGCTGCTGGGAATCTTTCCGGATCCATCGCTCAACATTCTTGTCTGCGGATATGTGGCAAAGACTCCCTTTCCTAATCCATCACTGCGTACAGAAGTCCATGTTTTGGGTCCATTCATCACCCAAATGCCGCCGTCTTTTGTTCCGGCATAAAGCACATCGCTATTTTTCGGATGCAACGCCAATTTAGTAATATGATAGCCGACAAAAGGATAACCATCCCAATTTTCCCATTTCTGTCCACCATTCACACTCTTAAACACGCCGACAGAAGTGCCTGCATACAACACAGCAGTATTTCCATGGGTTCCGCTCACTTTTACAATATCATTCACATAAGTGAACTGGCTTTTTTCCCAATATTTCGGAGAAAGTTCAGCGCCGGTAGCAGTATCCTTTGTCCATACAAAGCTATAAAGCCCATTACCAGCCGTTCCCGCCCATATTGTCGGTGCAGTAGTTCCATCTGCATTCGGATCATCATCACACACCAGAGTTGTTACGGCTGAAGTTGTTTGGAATATACCGCCCCATTCAGCCGGATCACTGCTGTTCCAATTCAAACCACCATCCAAACTTCGGTAAATATTGCCTCTGCCCAGATAGCCGGTAGCTGCATAAACAATATTCTGATTATATGAATCAACCGCAATGTCATTGACGTAGGGATCAATCCGATTCTGTCCGGCAATGGAGGTAGAGCGGCTGATATTTGTCCATGTAACTCCTGAATCTAAGGATTTATAGACGCCGCCGCCGTTCGTTCCGGCATACAGAATCTGGGTATTTCTCTGTGGTTCGCGTACCACTGCCAAAGAGGTGATGTGAGTCGTCTGAGCGCCGTTAATGGCTTCGGCAGTTACCGACACAAAGCCTTTTTCAGGAAAAGGAGCGCCTGACACAAGGCTGGTTACTGCCGAACCTGATGACGTAGTCGCGGCTGCCGGACTGATAGAACCGCCGGTATTATATGTTTTAAAGGAAATCGGTGTTCCGTCAGGCACAGAATTTCCATAAGCATCGCTGAGATTGACGCTGATAGCATCCTTCAATCCTGATATTGAAAGCCCTGAGATATTCAGATATTGTGCCGCAATACTGAATGCCTCTCCTACGGGAAAGCCGCCGCTGATAGTCAATTGACTGCTGCTGGTGTTGACACTGCTATCTTGAAAACAATAGGCTTTGACAATGACGGGACCGGATTTGAAGCCGGTTCTCAGCATAGTTTCAACTTGTCCGGTAGAACTCGTATAATCAAACGGCGTAAACAGCATTTCACCGCCACCCGGTCCGCTGAGAAGCTGAAAATCTACTCGTGTCTTCTTCGTCATTATCTTGCCTTTGGTGTCATAGACAACAAACCTGAACTTTGCCGCAGAAGTTCCCTGAGTTCCTCTGACGCTGATACTCTGAGGCAGAGGATAAAGAATCGGAATTGTATAACTGGCACTACAGGCGCCGCTCTGTCCGGTAGCATTATAGCACTGTGCTTTTCCGGTGTCATCCGTAACCGGCGCGGCTTCAATATAGCCCGGCTTTGCATCAGCATCAGAAACGCCGGTTCCTGTGAATGCCACGGTAATGTTTTGAGTAACAG
>DYRC01000035.1:0-16301 GCA_020718925.1 Desulfonema limicola | reverse complement strand
GGTGCCATTCGGAAACTTGCCTGCGGTTGTGGTAAACGTAACCGTTGTGCCTGCAGGCACCGGAGTTCCCGAATTATCGGTCAGTGTTGCGGTAATCTGCAAAGAAGATACGCCGTCTGCATTGATGCTGGTCGGTGCTGCTGCAAGGGTAATAAATCCGACAGTTTTTCCGACCAGAGTCACAGTTGTCGAAGCCGGGGCGCCGGTACTTGCCATTTTGGCTGAGATAGTTACCGCACCTGCGGTTTTACCTGCGGTATAAATGACATTGGCAGTGCCGCTTGCCGTATTGACCGTTGACGCAGAAAGAGTGCCTATGCTAGGCTGATCAAAGGTAATAGGCTCCTGACTCTGAATCATAGAACCAAAAGAATCAAGGGCTGTAACCGTGATAGTGCTGGTGCTTATTCCGTCCGCGGGAAGCTCTTTTTTTGAAGCAATCATTACGAGAGAACCTTGTTCTAACGTAATAGATACGGACGTTGCAGAAGACACCTCTTTTTTGGATGACGGGTCTATCGCCTTAGCTGAAATTGTCGCTGTGCCGGTAGTTCCCTGCGGCGAAGTATATACCGTCTTTGCCACGCCGGTACCATCAGTCGTTGCCGTAATCGTATTCAAAGAAGGAAATCCCCCTACGCCGGTCAGGGTGAACGTTACAACAGCACCTGATACCGGCGCTCCGGTGGAATCTTTTAACAATGCGCTGACATCACTGGTTGCTTTTCCGTTTGCCAAAAGCCTCTTGGGATTCGCATTCACATTCAGCGTTCCGATGGGAAGCGTTGACGGATTATAGGGAGAAGGCGGCAAATTACAGGCTTCCTCCTTTATGTATGGCAGCCAGAAGGTATAAACAGATTTGGTTTCTGTTCCCAGCACGACTGTTGTGGCAGTGATCTCAGCTTCTATCCAAATCGCAGAACTTTTCAGATAGGTCAGGGTAAAGTTTCCTACGCCGGAAGCTATCGTAGCGCCATCATCTGTTGTTACAAAAGCCGGTATCGAACCTGCCGCCGAAGACGGCGGTGTCAGCTTTTTGTCAGTTTCGCTGCCTGTGATCGGGGGTTTGTCTTCTCCCGTATCTATGATCAGATTCCGATTCACATCCTCATTGGCAATCCGGTCAAGTATAACAGGATCGCAAGGCTGTATTGCTCCCCAATATCCGATGGCATAGCGGGTGGGCCAGATACCCAGCGTAACTTTGGCAGTGGGTACCGGATTTCCTTTTGAGTCCACCACCTGTACAGACATATCAAGGCTGTATGCCGTATTATTCTGGACAGATTGGATTAAGGTGGAAGGTCCGATAATAATAGAGGTTGCCGTGCCGCCGATAGTGATATTCGTTATTGCAGGAGAAGCGGTTCCGGTCAGAGCCGTAGCTTTGACAATAACGCCCTGTCCTTCTGCCTTTGAACTCAATGACCCGGAGAAAAATTTGGTTTCCGCAACACCGATAGCATTGGTATAGACAATGACCGGCGATACATATTCGCCGCCGCCGGTGGTATTTTCCAGAGAAAATGCTACCGGAACATCTTTGACCACCTGATCGTTTTTGTTTTTTACCGTAGCGGTCAGCGTAATTGAATTTGTTACGGATCCGGTGCTGATCGGAATGACGGTAGAACTGGCTTGGATTGAAACCTGCGTGGCTTCGCTTGCCGGTGCGGCAACCGCTACCTGAATTCCATCTGAAAATGACGGCGGCGTATCCGGCTTATCCGGATCATAATCAAAGACCTGAACATTGGCAACGCCCGCTTTATCAGAGCGCAGATTGGCGGTTGCCGTGCCTTGTATATTTATGGAACTGCCATCACACAAGACAGAGTTATTGTTGCTGCTGACTGTAACATCCATCACCTGCTTGCCATTGTCCCATGTTCCGAAAGATGTCGAAAACTTCACCGCTTTCTGCTTAGACGCTCTGACGATAATCGGCAGCAGCGTATTGGTCAGAATGCTTTTGGGCTTCGTGGTCGGACAGATAATGGCAAAGGTTTCCATTATTGAGTTGACCGTATAAATCTGGTTTTTGCTATCTCCCAGAGCTTCGATTTTTACCGTTGCCTGACCGCTGAGTGTTCCGGTTACCTGTATTCTGAGTTCTCCCTTGACATCTGTTTTGGCTTTCAAAACGCCGTCAGTATCTGTCAGACATTTTCCCGATTCTTGGCATTTTGCCGGGTCATCAATAAAAGATAGCAAAGATACTTTGCCAAGCCCCGCTAGCTGATCTCCGGGATTGCCGCGAGTTACCGTTGCTGTAACTTCCGCATCGAAAATCGGATTGGAACCCGCATCTTTTACAGCAATTACCAGAGTCGCTTTGTTCTTGCCTTCCAAATCCAAGTTGGTTTTATCATTGCTGAGCGTAACCGTTGTTCCGGTAATCAGAACAGGTTTTACCTGAGATTTTATGCCTGCTTTTGCGGTAATACTGACCGTCCGATTTGTTTTATCCGAAGCGCTTGCGGAAAATCGGATAGCGGCTTTGCCATCTCCGTCGGTTCTGATAACTCTGGGATCAACGGCGGCACCGGTTGTTTTATCCACCGCGCTGATTTGTCCGCCATCAGTTGAAAAAGTAACATCAATATTGGCAAAAGGCGCGTTGTTGGTATTCAGCACTGTTGCGACAACATTGAGAAAATCAGAGCCATCCGATTTGACAGAATATCCCGCGGAACCGTCCTGCTTGGTCAAAGACAAAGAAACGCTTTTGGGACTGGGAAGAATTGATACATTGACAGTACCGGATATGCCTCCGGCTGTAGCCGTAATTACGGCTGTTCCTATGGCATCTTTATCATAGGCTACACTATCGCATCCGGCTTCTTCCGAACATCCCGCAATCAGATATACTGTTGCGACACCGCCCACTGTTTTTGCGTCTAATGTTACGCCGCTGCCCCCTGTTTTTGTCGGTGTAGCGGAAAGTGTTCCTCTTGTGGTTTTAAACGTAACCACTGTTTCGTCCGGTATAGGGGTGCCGGAAGTTCCGCCGTCGGTGCCTGCCGACGCCAGTACGGTTGCCAAGATAGCGGTATTGGAAGAGCCATCCGCAACAAGCGAATCTGTCCCTGCTTTCAGATCTACGCTGCTTACATTAACCTGTACCGGTGTAGTGAACGATACCGACACCACCTGATCCGGTTTCACCTGTCCCGAACTATCCTTAAAGTCCGCCTTGCCCTGCGTAACAGCGCCACTCTGGGACAAGTTCAGCAGATTCAAAAAACCGCTTGGCGGCATAGCCACTGTTGCGGTGAATGTTCCATCCGAAGACACGGTAATAATTTCGTCTCCGACAAAAATAACGCTGCCTGCGGGCGCACTGCCTCTGACCGTGCTGGTTTTATGTTCTTCAAAGAATATGCCGTAAATTCCGCCCTGAACCACTGATACAAACAGGTCGTTCGTAGTACTTTTCGTATCAATCCAGCGATGTGTCTCCGGATCAAAGCGCAAAATCCGCTTGCCGCTGAGTTTATCCGGGTTAGGCAGTTTCAACTCAGCACGCGCTTCCAAAGCCAAAAGCGCAGGCTTGACAGATACCATCACGCTGGGCGCCTGTTTTCCGCCGATAACCACATCCTGTGAATTCAGCGTTGCAGGCGATGGAAGAGGAACGGGCAGGGGCTGGGTCAAATCAAAGTATTCTACTGAAATATCTGCATTGCTTACGCTCTGCCCCATAATCGTAAATTTTCCCGAGGACTGGGGCGGGATGCTTAATATGGCAGAATTGCCGTTAATTTTATTGGATTCTATGACCGTCCACTTATTCGGATCAGACGGGTTAACTGCAACCACATTGGTCGGAGAAACTGCGGAATTATACACCATCAATGGCTGATTGACAGCGTTTCCCGAAGACAGGTTGACGAGCTTGAATATCTCCATACTTCCCGGCTTTGAGGTCATCACCAGATGTTCTGCTTGGCTTACATTCAGAGAATAATAACCGGCAGTGTCGGTAGTGGTGGTATATGACGGTTTGAAGACATATATCGTAACACCGGGAACCGATACGCCGTTTGATCCGACAACGGTTCCGGTAAGATTATATGTAGCCGGAAGCGGCGTAGGCTTTACCGGAGTCGTTACAGCAGCGCCGTCATCTTTTCCTCCGCTTGATCCGCAGCCTGCTATGAGCATTGCAGAAATCAGAATGAGAATAAGAACGAGATAATTTTTTTTCATAACAAAAGAATTCTCCTTAATACGTTTATGTATTGCGTTTCCCTCCCCTCTCCGGTTCGGGGAGGGGCAGGGGTGAGGTCAGTTTTGTGACGCACGCTGTTCCAATTGCACGATTCTGGGCGTAATAAAAATCAACAATTCTTCTTTTTTATCTGATTTTTTATTACTCTTGAAAAGCCAGCCGAGTATCGGAATTTTCGATAATCCCGGAACTATGGTGTCATCCAGGTTTTCTGTCCTCTTGGCAATTCCACCGATGACGACCGTTTCACCGTCATTAATCAGCAGCTCGGTTCTGGCTTCTTTATGAGCAATTTGGAGTTCCCCTGAAGTGGTAGCACCTTCAAGGTCTCTTTTGGTGATGTTGATGTTCATGGCAATCCGGTTATCCGGCGTTACATGCGGCGTTACTTCCAAAGATAAATCAACATCTTCAAACGCGCTGACCGTATTTCCGGATGCATCAAACTTACGATAGGGAATACGTACGCCCTGTTTGATGATTGCCTTTTTGTTATCCAGAGTCAACACCTTAGGCGAGGAGATAATCGTTACTTCGCCCTGAGATTCCAATGCCAGCAGTTTTGCGTCCAATGAGAAGGGCGTTCCGGCAATCCTCGTGAAATTGAATCCGAGACTTCCGGCTGCGGTGGTGATCGGAAGATTGACCGCCATGTTATAGCCGTAAGTTCCGCCGAATGTATTATAGCCTCTTTCCGGTCCTACGCCCGCATTGCTGGTGCCACCCTGAATGCCGATATCCGATCCCCATTCAGTACCGATTTCCTTTTTAAAGTTGGTCGTGGCTTCTACGATTCTGGCTTCAATTACCACCTGCGGCGTAACACGGTCTAATTTTTCAACCAGTTCTTTGGATCTCCTTACCACTTCCGCAGTGTCTGTAATAATGACCATGTTGGTGCGCTTATCCACACTGGCAGTCGCTTTTTCCTTGCTGTCCCCGCGATCTTTGGTCAGAAGGTCTTTGATAAGCGGCAGGACTTCTTTTTCCGCATCGGAATAATTGACAGAAATATATTCGGTGATAAACGGCTCCAATTGCCGTTTTTCCTTAACGCCTTCCATTGCCAGCTTTTTCATGGACTGCCGGGTTTTTTCTTCTTCTTCAAGCGTTTTGTTTGTGGCAATCCGAATCACGTTGTTATCTACAATTTTGCCCAGCTTGTTCATCTTCAAAACCAAATCAAGCACCTGATCCCAGGGAACCGGCTCGGCAAGCGTCAGCGTAACTTTGCCGGTTACATCTTTATCCACAGCAAAATTCACATTGCCGACTTCTCTTAAAATCCGAAACACATTTTTAATATCGGTTTCATAAAAATCCAACGCGATTTTTTCTCCGGAATACTTCGGAGCCGCGTCTTCTTTCAAATCAAGCTTCAGCTCAGATTTTACCTCAAGGTCTTTGGCAGATGCCATAGTCTTGCCCATATCCGGCGGAATATAAGGCTGCGCTGGCACAGGCTGAATCGGCGGCGTGTATGATGGCGCCGGAGATTGAGGTGGAAGCGGCTGAACCTGAAACTGGGGCGCCTGCGCCTGAACTGCCGCCGGAGGCGGTGACTGCGCTATGGGTGTTTCATCCGTAGCCGGCGTTTCAACGGGTTTGGCTGATGCTGTTTCCTGAACGGGCGGCGCGGAAACTGATGCAATATGCAGTTTCAGACGGTTTCCATCCTGTTCCGCCGTATAAGAAGCATCTTCGCGCATCTCAATATTGATAGCAGAATTGGCGGCGCTTATTTTCTTAGGATTTATCTGTGCGATAGGGCTGTCTGTTTTTGCAGACATCTCCCGCTGCAAATCATCAGGAATCTGCGCGTTGAACAGCTTAAATTCCAGCTTTTTATCGCCTGCTTTGCCGACCTCATATTTTATGGGACGGGAAGCTTCGATAACTAACGCGGTTCTGCCCGCGCCTTCGCTTAAAAAATCTATCTGATTGATATAAGCAGGTTTTGTATAGTCTGTTTCGCCATTATCCATCGGCGCGGATTGAGGCGTTGCGGTTTTATAGCTGAGAGGTTTATCGCCTTCCGAAGTCCCTCCGGTTCCGATAGGACGGGCAGAATCTCTGTTAAATTGAAAATTGCCGGGAGATTCAGCCACAGAAGGCTGTGGGCGGCTCGGAAACGCGCCCGCCTGCCCTACATGAATCATCAATCCGTTATCCACCGGCGTGGCAGAATACGCATTCAGATATTGAGGACTGGTTTCCAAAATAAGATTGATGTGATCCGGATAACTCTGATAGCGCACCATTTTAACCCAGGGCGTGTTCACCGGAATCACTTTTTCATGGGTATAAGGGCTTTTAAGGTCTGAAATATCAAAAATGATACGGGGAGGATTGGCGGTTGTGGATGTTTTATATTTTGTAATCATGCCGTCCGCGCCGACAAACACTTTCAATCCGTCATCAATTCTTGCCGCATACACCGCATCTAAGCGGGTGGCAGGAGATGATGACGCAGGTCTGATAGGCGAAGAAGAATTGTCTGTCCGTGTCGCAGTGCGGGTTTCTGTGGTATCACCGGACACAGCCGGGCTTTTATCTCCGGACGTACTTTCTTCATCAGAAGCCGTAGAAGCTCCGGACACCCGCTTAAACGATATTTTAACTCCGGGTCCTTCCCGGCTGATAATGTATGGAAGGTTTGTCGGAAAATTCTTTTTAAGCACAATTTCAACTTTGACAGCTTCTCTGCCTTTTTCCGCAACATCCGATGCTCTGATTGCCTCAACAATATCATTATTGACAACCAGATCGGTTTTATTCGTTTCCAGTGCCGTGTCGGTAAAATACAGAAACACCGCAACAGGCGACACCTGTTTAACCGTCGTATAGGGCAGCAGGCGATTTCCCTTGATAATAATATTGAAATTTTCCGCGTCATTGCCAAAGCTGATATCCGTAATCCACTTGGACTGTGAACCGCGCTGTGAGCTGCTCTCTGAGGCGTTATTCGTTGCAGATTGGGAAGATGCTTTGCGTTTAACGCATCCTGCCATAAATATTGCCGCTATCAGAAGAACTGAAATAGCCGCTGTCTTTGAAAATTTTATCGTTTTCAGGGTCATAACTCATCTCCGGGACTTTTCTGAAGTTTCATTTCTCTTTTGCGAACTGTAACACGCCTCTCCCAACCATCAAGCTCATTACCCGTATAATCTTCAAATTCTTCATCAATCACAATTTTATCATCAAAAATATCCGCCACTTTGCCGGAATGGATTCCGATAAAGGTTCCTTTTTTGATGATATAGCCTTTGCCGCTGGTTTCTTCAATCAAGGCTCTGGGACCGCCGAGCCCCCGCACAATTCCGACCAGCTTCAACTGGCTTAAATCCAGTTTTTCAAGCGGCGTGAGAATACGCCCCGGCTTTCCATCTCCGGGTTTGACACCGGGTTTGGGTTTGGGTTCGTCTTTGAACAATGGCGAAAACGGATCCGTTCTGCCTTTGGGATCATACGCCGCTATGGTTTTATCCACCTCTTTATCAAAGGCAGACATGTCGGGAAATACAATATCCGCCTTTTTGTCCAAAGGCTTCGCGGTACCGGAATCTGTTTTTGCCACTGCTTTCTCAGAAGGCTTTTCAATCGGCTTTTCAATCGGCTTTTCAGGCGGTTTCACAGGCTTTTCCGCTGCAATCGGCTTCGGCGCAACAGGCGTTTCAGTCGGTTTTACCGGAGTTTCGGTTTTCTGAGCCGCAGCCAAAGGCTTTTGCTCTTTTTCGCTTTTCGCCTTATCCGATGTTACCGGTTCTTTCCCTGTTTTTGCATCGGCAGCCGCTGGCTGGGACGCAGCTTTTTTCTCCATTATGATTTTTTTGGTAATCACTTTGGGCTTCGGAGGCGGTTCTTCCTTTCCGCATCCGGAAAAGAAAAAAAACATACATAAAAGCCAGCTAACTTTACGCATAAATGTAACATATCCGCTCATAGTCACCTTACTACTTTTTGGGCGCGTTTGTTGCAGGTGTTTTATCAGCCGGTTTTTCAGGCGGAGCTTCCGGCGGAGGCTCTACGAATTTATAAGTAACCGCAGTGCAGGATATGGTCAGCTTGTTATCATCTTTGACCGCACCGGGTCTTTTCGTATCCGACGTCACTTTAATATCTCTGATATTGATGATACGGGTCAGTTTCGACATCTTGTCAAAAAAACTCACCGCATCAAAATATTTGCCGGTTACCTGAATGGCTACAGGAATCTCGGCATAAAACTCGGATAAAACTTCCGGTTTCGGCTCAAACAAAAGAAAATCCAATCCCACATCCCTGCCTGATCCGGCAATGTTTGTCAGAAGTGATGAAATCTCTTTGCTTTCGGGAAGCGCTTTTTTTGCCATATTGAACCGGGCTTCCACGTTTTTCATCTCTTCCTGATACTTTTTAAGTTCCCCGGCTCTTTTCTGGGCGTCTGCAAGCTCTGTTTTCGATTTGCTGAGGTCTTCCTTCAGCAAAGCAATTTCATCAAATTGGGGAAGATAAGAAAACCACACAAACAGACCTATCGGTATCACAAACGACGCGATACTGATCAGGATACGCTGAGTCTTGGTCAGCTTTGCAATCTTGTCAAAAAACGGCGCCAGTTTTTCCAGCGAAAAATTTACCTTTTTCATTTTTTATCCGCTTTGCTTTTGTCTGCTTTATCTTTATCTTTTTTATCTTTATCCGGCTCTTTTTGTACCGGTTTGGGCGGCGCAATCGTACACCGCATGGTAAAACCTTTCAGATAGACATCCGGCTTGGTTTTGTCCTGTTTGAAACCTTTCTGTTCCACCTTGATCTGCTGATCCACATCCGTAAAAAGCTTTCCGCTTTTAAGCTTTTCCATAAAATCGGAGATGGTTTTCTCATCCAACGCAATGCCCTCAATTTTAGCGGTTACCGGCGGCTTTTCTTTTTTCTCTTCTTTTCCTTTGCCCTTTTCCGGAGTCGCTCCTTTTTTGGGAGGCGCTTTTGCCACAGCTTTGGGTTCAGTCGTTTCAAAACTTGTCAGCCACATCCGCTTCTCAATGATTGAATTTGCCAACATATCCAACATTTTAAATGCAGAATCCCGATTGGCGTCCAATTGAGTAATCACATCTAACCGTTTGTTCAGAACAGCTAATTTTTTCTTGATTTCTTCGACTTCCGCAGCAATTTTATTGTATTTTATTACCTCGGTTTTGGTAAATTCTATTTCTTCTTTCAGTTTGTTGATTTCCCGGCTTAAAACAACATGATAATAGCCCAACCCGATTAACACCAGAACCAGCAGAAGAAGGAAAATGGAAACGGTTTGGCGGATATTTTCCTTTTTACGGGCAGCCCGAAACGGTAATAGGTTGATTCGTATCATTTATCGTTCATCTTTCTGATCGCAAGTCCCATACAGATCGCAGACTGGGGAGCTATTCGTTCAATATATGACGAGTCAAAGCCGTCATCCACCGAAAAATTCTTAAACGGGTTGATGATTTCAACTTCAGCCGCAGCTTCATCTGCCAAAAGTTCACGAAACTTTTTGATATTGGCGCCGCCGCCGCTTAACACTATCTTTTTGATATTATCATCCGGATAGGTCGAATAAAAGAAATCCAATGCCCTGCGAATTTCGGTACTCCAATCCGTTATCACAGATTCGACAATTTCGATAATGTCTTTTGACGCATTTCTGATTTGTTCGCTGTGATAGAGCTTCTCCGCTTCTTCCACCGAACACCTTGACATGGTTATAATTTTGTTGTTAATCTGCTGACAGCCCAAAGACACATCCCGCATAAACACCGACACATTCCCTTTGAGAATGTTGAGCGTGGTCTTGTTTGCGCCGATGTCAATCAGCGCGACATTTTCCCCTTCGGTTTCATAATTGATTTCATAAATATTCTGAAGGGCAAACGCATCCACATCCACCACGCAGGGGTTCAATCCGGACATCTGAACCAGATTGACATAATCATTGATCATTTCCTTTTTAGCAGCCACCAGCAGCACACTCATCTGATTCGGATTGTTTTCCGTTTCCCCGAAAATCTGAAAATCCAGATTCACGTCTTTGATGTCAAACGGAATATACTGCTCTGCCTCAAAATGGATTTTTTCCTGAAGCTGCGCCTCGTCCATTGCCTGAACATTGATGGTTTTGACAATAATCGAATATCCGCCGATGGAAATCGTTACGTTCTTCTCTTTGATGCGATAGACGCTGAACAACTGACGTATGGCGTCTGCCGCTTCTTCGGGCTTGCGGATAGCGCCATCCTCAATCACGCCCGGAGAGATGTCAATCATGCCGAATTTTTTAAGAAAATACCCTTTTTTCTTTTCTTCGACTTCAGCAATTTTGATGCTTCTTGAGCCGATATCCAGCCCGACAATGCCGATCTTTTTTTTGAATAACATGATCCTGTCTCATCCCTCAATTCATAATGTCTTTTTCTTTTTATAATGGGTCGGGGCAAAAAATCAAGACATTATGCACATTAAAACTATTTTATTGAAAAGACGGTAACGATAGCTTAAAGTCCGTTATGACACCCTATCAGGATTCAATGGAAAGTGTCAATATTTTTCATTACAACACCCATGACAACACATCCTAATTACAAGGCAAAGCCGTGAATGAAGAAAAAGTCAGACCTTTCACTTTGGTCAAATATTTCACATACAGCAGCCTGGCGGTCATCTTTATCGGAATCTTAGTGCTGTCCATCCTCAACGCGCACTGGGCAAAAGCCATGCAGTTGAAAAAAAGCGAAGATTACGCCTATCTGCTGATTGAGAACTTAAACCATCAGATTTTTTCACAGTTTGTGATTCCGATGGCAATCAAATTCGGCAAAATACAACTGAGAAACAAAGAACAATTCGAGCGTCTGGATAAAATTGTCCAAAGCACGTTTCACAGCTTCAACGTAGCTTCGGTGACGATTTATGACATTCAGAACATCGTCTCATACAGCCTTGATCCTGAACTGATCGGAAAAGAAGACATCGGCGGTCCCGAATATTATGAGGCACTTGAAGGCAATGCCAGTTCTGCGCTGGAACAGGATGGCAATTTTGTGGAAATTTTATTGGGAATCCCCCATAAAAGCAAGCTGGTTACATTTGCGCCTCTGCGGGCTGAAAGACCCTTATCCAAGTTGTCGGGACCTGTGATGGGGGTTGTTGAAATTGTTCAGGATTTATCTGAGGATTATAAAACCATCTTCCGGTTTCAAATCCGCATTCTCACAACCTGCACAGTGGTCATGCTGCTATTGTTCCTGATACTGATTCAGGTGGTCAACCGGGGAGAAGGCATTATCCGGCAAAGAAATTTTGAGCAGATTCGGCTGAAAGAGCAGTTGAGCCGTGCGGAACGCTTATCCTCGCTCGGAGAAATGATTGCGGGCATCTCCCATGAAATCCGAAATCCGTTGGGAATTATCCGAAGCTCTGCCGAGCTGCTCAGGAAAAAAATGCTCAGATTCGACCCGGCAAACAGCATCCCCAATATTATTGTTGAAGAATCCACCCGGCTGAACAATATCATCACGGATTTTTTAAGTGTTGCCAAACCCAAAGAACCGGCATTACGCTTATGCCGAATCGAAGAAGTACTTGAAAAAAACATCAGCTTTTCAGCGTCTCAGACTGCTGCATACGGACATCGGATCGGGCGCGAGTATGCGGACGGGCTGCCTGAAATCATGATTGATCCGGACATGCTCTATCAGGCATTTTTAAATATTCTGATGAACGCCATGCAAGCCATGCCGGACGGGGGCGAGATTCGGGTTAAAACATACAAAACTGATCAGTTCGTAACGATTCTGTTTGAAGATGACGGCGTAGGCATTCCCAAAGACGTTTTGCCCAAAATATGGGATCCGTTTTTCAGCACCAAAGACACCGGAACAGGACTGGGGCTGGGCATTGTGAAAAATATTATCGAAGCGCATCACGGAAAAATTTATATTCAAAATGGCAATGAAAAAGGCGCTCTGGTCAGAGTTGAATTGCCGATAACACAGGAAGAAACATAATGGAAACCATTCTGATTGTTGATGATGAAAAAAATTATCCGCTGATTTTAAGCGCGGTGCTGGAGGAAGAAGGCTTTGAAACGCTGACAGCCAACAGCGGGCAGCAGGCGTTGAAAATCCTGAAAGATTCTGATGTTGATCTGGTGCTGACCGATATGAAAATGTCTGTCATGGACGGCATCGCGCTCTTGGAGCATGTCAAAAAAAAAGACCCGGAGCTTCCGGTAATTATGATGACGGCTTACGGCACGGTGGAAAAAGCTGTCGAAGCCATGCAGAAAGGCGCGTACAATTATATTCTCAAGCCCTTTGATAATCAGAGCATGATTATGTATGTCCGAAAAGCCATTGACACCTATCGGGTGGTCAAAGAAAACCGCCAACTGCGTAATGCTGTGGAATCTCAATATCGCTTTGACAATATCATCGGCAAAAGCAAAGCCATGCAGGATATATTTGAATTAATACGAAAAATCGCGCCCACTCCTGCCACTGTGCTGATTGAAGGCGAATCCGGCACTGGCAAAGAATTGGTTGCCAAATCGCTTCATTTCAACAGCCCCCGCCGTTCAGCGCCCTTTATTGCGGTCAACTGCTCTGCCTTTGCCGAAAGCCTGTTGGAAAGCGAACTTTTCGGACATGAAAAAGGTGCGTTCACCGGCGCAATGTCCATGAAAAAAGGGCGGTTTGAACTTGCGGATGGCGGAACATTATTTTTGGATGAAATCGGCGAATTATCGCCCAATCTTCAGGTCAAGCTGCTGCGTGTGCTTCAGGAAAAGACCTTTGAGCGGGTGGGCGGAGAAAAAACAATTTCAGCCGATATCCGTATCATCGCCGCCACCAACAAAAATCTTGAACAGGAAGTCAAAGCCGGGCGGTTTCGGGAAGATTTGTATTATCGGCTCAATGTGCTGTATATCCATCTGCCGCCGTTAAGAGAACGCCCTGAAGATATTCGCCTGCTGTCCGGGCATTTTATCAAAAAATATGCGGATGAACGCAAATCAGATATTCCGGTGGCGGGCATTGATCAGAAAACCGGGCGGCTTTTTTACGATTATCATTGGCCCGGAAACGTGCGGGAATTGGAAAATGCGATTGAGCGGGCAGTGATTTTATGCCCCTCAGATATGATTTCAGTCTCGGATCTGCCCCGAAATTTCAAGGCGGATCTGACCAACGCGCTGCATTTTGATGATATTCCGGCAAATACCAGCCTGCCGGAAACTCTGGACATGATCGAACAGCAGATGATTAAGCGGGCGTTGAAAATGACAAATCATGTTCAGGCACACGCCGCGCAACTTCTCGGTATCGGCAAAAGCGGACTGAACATGAAAATCAAAAAATACAATATCCGAACTGAAAATCCGGAATAAACAGGAGGTGAAATATGGAAAACAGAATGGTATCGGTTACATTTTTATCCGGAGAACTCCGGTTAAGCGGAACGCTTCATCTGCCGCAGGCGAAAAAGCCGCCGCTGGTAATCGGCTCTCACGGATTGTTCAGCAATGCCGCCTCTGCCAAACAGATCGCTTTGGCTGAAGAATGCGGCAGGCATGGCATGGCGTTTTTCAGATTCGATCATCGGGGCTGCGGTCAGAGCGAAGGAAAGTTCAAAGACGTAACGTCTCTTGCCAACAGGCGCGAAGATATTATCGCTGCTGCCAAAACCCTCTTGGCAAGAGACGACATCGGCACCCGGATCGGACTGTTCGGCAGCAGCTTCGGGGGCGCGGTCTGTCTGTCTGCTGCCAAAGAACTCAACGCCCAAGCCATCGTTACGGTAGCCGCGCCGATAGCCCTGAATCCGTCTTCGGAAGTTATTGCAATTATCAAACAGACAGAGCCTGATTCGGAGAGGCTGATCGGCGATGGAGAAAAGCTGATGTTTGATATTTCGGATCATGTCAGGGAAGTTTCAAATCTGCTGCTGTTTCATGGAGATGAGGATAAGATTGTTCCGCCGTTTCATGCGCTTGAAATTTACCGGCTGGCAAACATGCCCAAACGCCTGATCATATTCAGCGGGGGAGATCATTCTGTCAGTCATCCCCAAGATCAGAAGCGTTTGATTACAGCGGCATCGCTGTGGTTTAAGGAGTCGTTTTAACGAGCTTTATGAAGGTCGGTACAGAAAAACCTTTGACATTTTTTTCAAAATAGTATCTATCAGCATCACAAAATCACGAAAAAGGAGTTTTAATGAGAGTACTTATCACAGGCGGCGCGGGATTTATCGGGTCTCATCTTGCCGAAGCCTATCTTGAACAGGGAAATGAAGTTTATATTATTGATGATCTGTCCACCGGATCACAGGACAATATCAAAGCGATTCAGGAAAATAAGGCGTTTTCAAATCGGCTGTTTGTAACGATTGATACGATTTTAAATCAGAATGTGATGATGGAATTGGTCGGCACCTGCGATCTGGTGTTTCATCTGGCTGCTGCCGTAGGGGTTCGCTATATTCTGGAAAATCCGCTTGCATCCATCAATATCAACGTGCATGGAACCGAAAAAGTCTTGGAATTGTGCGCCAAATTCAAGAAAAAAGTCCTGATAACCTCTTCTTCTGAGGTTTATGGCAAACATCTTCACGCGCCGCTGGTTGAAACGGATAACATCATTTACGGACCTTCCAGCAAATTCCGCTGGAGCTATGCGGCATCCAAGCTCATGGATGAATTTACCGCGCTTGCCTATTTCCGCACCAAAGGGCTGCCTGCGATTGTTACCCGGCTTTTCAACACGGTGGGTCCGCGTCAGACTGGCGCGTATGGCATGGTTATCCCGCGATTTGTGGATCAGGCATTGAAAAATGAGCCGCTGACGGTTTACGGAGATGGCAGACAAACCCGGACATTCACTTATGTGAAAGATGTGGTTCAGGCATTGATGGGACTGATGAGCCATGAAAAAACTGCCGGTGAAGTTTTCAATATCGGCGGAACAGAGGAAATCACCATGTTTGACCTTGCCAAAAAAATCATAGACGCCACCGGCTCAACGTCTGCAATTGAGATCATTCCGTATGAAAAAGCTTATGAAAAAGATTTTGAGGATATGCTGCGCCGGGTTCCCAGCATTGAAAAAATAAAAAGCTATATCGGCTTTGCGCCCACGACCGATTTGGATACGATTCTGCACAAGGTCATTGAACACTCCAGAGCTTAAAATGAGCGCAGCGAGATTGGGTCAATTTATTGCAAGATTAAAGAATGATTGCGCTCTCTTTTCAATCATGGTAATCCCATAATCCTGAAAATCATGGTTCAAGACAAACTGAAGAGAGGAGAACCCCCCAAAAAATGAAAAACCCCATTTTCACATTGTATGCGGCAATCGCACCCTATTTTAAGATTTCAGCTACGGAAAATGGGGCTGCAAAGTGCGGATGAAATTTCCGGTTGTCAGGCTGACGGATTATGCCGCAAAATGGGAAGAACTTGAAAAATCCGCAAATCCGTTTGCCGTTGTGGTTATGGCTCATCTGAAAGCTCTTGAGACAAAAAGAAATCAGGGTCAGCGCAGATACTGGAAACTCTGCCTGTGCAAAGGTCTTTACAACCGGGGATACAGCCGCGAAGATGTGATACTGCTTTTCGATTTTATTGACTGGCTCATGCGTCTGCCGGAAGCGGCTGAGGAACTTTTTCTTGAAGAAATGAACACTTTCGAGGAGGAAGGTAAAATGCGTTACATCAACAGTGCCGAAAGAAAAGGAATCAGAAAAGGACTTCAGAAAGGACTTCAAAAGGGAATCGAACAAAGCATCAGACGCCTGCTGCTCAAAGGCTTCAAGCCCGCCGAAGTTGCTCAGATGCTTGATGAGGATGAAAAGACCGTGCTTAAAATTGCAAAGGAAATCAGAAGCGAATCGGAATTGAAAGCAGCCTGAACCGCTGATTCTCTGTCTTGAACCGGGATTCACAGGATTTGACGATTGCCGGGATTCTTTTAACCCCGAAGGGGGGTGAAAAATGATTTACCGGATTTTGTAGGGGCAACCCCTGTGGTTGCCCTGC
>DYRC01000034.1 GCA_020718925.1 Desulfonema limicola | reverse complement strand
GATTTTTCTTGTGAACTCATACTTTTTCTCCTTTAAAAGTAATAAATGAATGACATATAAACCGTATGCTCTCTGACATCCTGACTAAAATCAGTCAATGTATCATCAAACATAGACCTATTTACATTGTTTCCAAAACGGAATTTATAGGCAACGTCAAAGGAAAACCATTTGCAACTTATACCTGATCCCAAAGAAAAGCCATAGTAATTATCAGGAGAACCTTCTGCAGGTGCCGGATCATAAAATATTCCGATACGAAGAGGAATTGCGATTTTTTCTCCTACGATCAGATATTCAGCTCCCAACCGGAACCATGTTGTAGAATCGCTCTTGGTATCTTTTCCGGTAATAGGGGATACTTTCTCACCAGTGGTTGTTTCAAGTTTGAAATCATTCCACTGCGTTTGATAAATGTCTGCCGATATTGTAAAATTATCAGAAAAACGATATGCCAGCCCGATACCGTAAGAAAGAGGCATGTATAGTTTCTGCTCACCTTCCTGAAAGCTTGAATCAGGACAACAAGTACTTCCTGCTGAATCAACATTTATACGATTTTCTATAACAGTGTGCCAGATAGAGCCGGTAAAAGGCGTTTTCAGAATACCGCCCATTGTCCAGTGTTCCCCGATTCTAAAAAGAAAACCTATATTCATATTCCAGCCTTTGAAATAAAGTTCCCCTTGTCCGTCTGTGATAGACTTATCATTATTTTTTCCGTAAACATATTCATAGTGATAACTTTGTTCCCATTTATTTTTAAAAAGAGAATCTCCCCAATAGTTGAGAGTAACGCCTGTTGAAAAATCTTTTGTAACCTGAATGCAATATGCAAGTCCCAGAGCATAAAGATCGCCTTTCTGAGTATATTTTTTTGAGGTATTTTTATCAGTAGAAATCCATTCACGGTTGAAATCGTATAATCGCTGATAATTAAGCGACATAACCATGTTTCGTCTTTTTTCTCCTAATTCAAACGGATATGCCACACTCAGATAATTCAGATCAGAGCCTTGTATTGATTGATTACCTGAAAATTCAGATGTGTTATTTTCTCTTCTATGAACATATCCGAAAGCCGCAGACATTTCAGGCTTTTCAAGCTGAATCAGCCCGCCCGGATTCCATGAAGCGGCAGCGGCGTCATCTGCAATGGCAATAAATGCGCCGCCCATGCTCATAGCTCTTGCGCCGGAGCCGACCGGATTCGGTGAAAGAATTTCCACTCTTTCAGCAGCCCATACAGAGGGAAGAAAGAATAAAATTCCCCACCATACTATCATAAATAGCCATTGCTTTATCTTCAATTTATTCTCCTGAATTTAGCGAGTTACAACCGGATGATAAACCTTGATAGCCTCATACTTCAAATCTTTATCCAAAGATGCCCACGATGCCCCTTCATTTACCACTTTGATGGTTGCCTGACCTAATGGGTAAGTCAAATCTCGAATTTGCTCCCCTTCTTTGCGTATCTTTACATCGTATATCATTACTTTCATGCCTTTTTTCAGTTTAGCTTCAGTTCCGATATTAATAGCAATTTGATTGTTACTATTTCTTGTTACAACACCTTGTTCCGACAAAATTTTTCCTTCTATCAGAGGTATTTCAATGCTCAGTTTGTCGTTAATTTTCTTTGCCAATTCTTCTGATATGACGCTGCCGATATTTTCGCTGTAAGCATCTGCAATATTGGTCAAAGATTCTTTTGTTTCAGTATCTTTCAGATCAGCCGATATTTCAATTCCTTTCGATCTTTCCGAAATCATGCCTGCCAGAATCCAATCATTATCAGCAATGCCTATCTCAAAACGTCCGCCTTGTTTCATAGCAGACTTCAGAGCATTTTCAAGATCATGCGTTATATATTCCTTGCCGTTTTCAGGAGTTCTTTTGAAATCGGTTATAGCAAGTTTTAACGGAGGTCTGATATCTGACAGCGATTTTCGGGTTATTTCAACTTTTTGGGAAACAGATTTTCCCGAAACTGTTGTGCCGCTTACGATAATTTCGTTTTTGCCCTTATTAAGCTTGATCCTTTTACTGAAGAAGTAGTTTTTTGCCGGAGATTTAAGGACTTGTTCGTTATTGATGAGCAGTTCTCTGATCCCTTCTCTGTCAGAAATACTTCCGTCAACAAACGCATAATCCTGATATGTCAACCGTTCATCTTCTGACGGATGCTTTAAGTCAATAAAAGGATTTCCATTTGAAGCAAACAATATACTGCGTGATAAAACACTGTTATCAGCAAGCAGCTTTGATAATTTCTTAGATAAAGATAGTTTTGCAGTCGTGATATTTCCTGTTATATCTTTGGCTTCTATAACAAGTTCATCTGTTGCCGGAAAAGATACGCTTTTTTCAGGAAATCGGAATTCTGTTATTCCGTATCTGAATGGGATTTTTTGTTTATTCACCGAAATTTCAGCTATTCCCGAATCATCAGCCACATAAATACTGTTTTCAGGAATCTGATAATCATTCAGATCATCAACGCTGATAACAGGTCCGGTGTTGTCAACATTAACCTTAATGAACGTCTCATCAGAATCGCCCATCAGATTTGTAGCCGTAATCCGAATGTTGTTTTCACCCGGGACAAGCGGAACTTCTGATTGAAAATCAACTATCTGTTTTGAAACGTCAATACGGACTTCCTGTTGATTTACTGTGATATGGCGAACAAACGCATCACTTTTGGCAACCCCTCTGATTGTAATCAAAAACGGTTTATCCGGGTCTTGCTTCAGAGTTTCTGCGGTGATTTCAGGTGCATGATGAGAAAGTTGTTTTTTTTCAATAATGGCTTTTCTAACACGGTCGAGGTATAATGCTGCTTTGGCAGATTTCACATCAGAATAAGAAATCTCTAATTCTCTTTCTGCTTCTTCTATTCTTCCCTGCTCAAAAAGAACGATGCCCAGTTCACGATGGGGAAAATAGTCAATGAAATGCAAGCCATAGGTTCTTGATCTTCTTTTATCGGTGTTTCGCTGGCGAATCGCTTCCCGCAAGTCAGGCTCGGCATCTTGCCAGAATCCTCCGTCTGCAAAAGACAAGCCTCTTTCATAGTAATTCCACCAGCGATGCCGGAATAACCCTTCGGTATTTCCATATAATTTATCATCTTTTTTCTGAGGAGATCGTTCAGGAAGAGGATAACATCCCTGATACCAAAGAAGAAAGAATATTCCCAAAAGAACAAAAAAACGATTTGCTTTACTTTGCATTAACGGATTCCTCCATGATAAGCCGAAAACCCACATCATTTTCTGTTTGTACGAGAGACTGACCCCGCCGAGATGTGCAGCGGCTATTCACCGCCGAATATTGCCAACTTCCGCCCCGAATGACATGTTCTGCGTTTTTATCACTTTCGGCAATCTGGTTACAAGTTTTATTTTGATATGCATCCGGACAATACACATCTTCGCACCACTCCCAGACATTGCCGCTCATGTCATAAATTCCCAAAGCATTGGGCTGTTTTGTTCCTACCGGATGAATCGCATCTTGGCTGTTCAGATCATACCACCCTATCTGATTCAAATCATTTCCGCCGGAATATTTATCATCTTTTCCCCCGCTTCGGCAGGCAAATTCCCATTCAGCTTCAGTCGGCAGACGATACTTTTTGCCTGTTTTTTCATTCAATTTACGAATAAAGTTCTGCACATCATTCCGACTGGCATTCACCGGACAATCTTTGCATTGAAATTTGGGATATTTCCCCATGATTTCCTGCCATTGTCCCTGAGTAACCTCGTATTTTCCGATCTGAAAGCTGTTCACCTGTACTTTATACGGCGGTTTTTCATTATCTTCGCACTCGCTATCTCCGCTGATACAGCCCATCATATATTCCCCGCCGGGAACGCGGACAAATTCTTTGCTGTTTATCGGATCTTTTCGCTGTATAAACCACCAATAAACTGCCCATCCGATTGCGATTACAATCAGGCTGATAACGACATAGATTATCGGTGAACGCTTCTGAGGTTCGATTTTTTGAATAATCGGTTCTTTTTTCTCAGGCTGATCGGATTTTGCGATGGTGATGATATTGCCATCACCGGATACAATGCTATTGCCTTCAGCGTCTTTTCCGATATTGATAATGTTATTGTTCTCTGAAACGGTTTTCGGCTCGTCTTTCATTGTCCAAATCCTTAATCTGTTCACAATTTCTGATAATTTATTATCACAATTCCGATCAAAATTCAGATTTTTTGCAATTTCATACAATTCCCCTAAATTTGACTTGCATTCAACCCGCCTGATTTGTAATAATACAATGTTATTCTGACATTCTTTTGGAAAAAAACATGATGAAAGGAGTTTTTCATTGACAGATATACTTGGAGATATGAGACGCACGCATCATTGCAACGCACTGAGCGCGGGCGATATCGGAAAAGAAGTGATACTGATGGGCTGGATTCAGCGCAGACGGGATCACGGCGGCGTTATTTTTGTGGATTTGCGGGATCGGGAAGGGATTACGCAGGTGGTGTTCAATCCTGTTTATAACGCAACGGTTCACGAAAAAGCGCATGACATCCGAAGCGAATATGTGATTGGCGTCAGAGGCAAAGTCGAAAAGCGACCCGATGGCATGAGCAATCCGAACTTAAACACCGGCGAGATTGAGGTGCTGGTTACAGAGCTTAAAATCTTAAACACGGCGGTTACGCCGCCGTTTCAAATCGAAGATGATGTTGAAGTTACGGAAAATCTCCGGTTGAAATACCGTCATCTGGATTTGCGCCGACCTGCATTACAGAAGAACCTCATTGCCCGGCATAAAGCCTCAGTTGCGGTGCGGAATTATCTGAACGGATTGGGATTTTTGGATATTGAAACGCCGATGTTGACGCGCAGCACACCGGAGGGCGCAAGAGATTATCTTGTTCCCAGCCGGGTTAATCCGGGACAGTTTTACGCCCTGCCCCAATCGCCGCAGTTATTCAAACAGTTATTCATGGTCTCAGGCTTTGACCGGTATTATCAGATTGTGCGCTGTTTCAGGGATGAGGATTTGCGGGCAGATCGCCAGCCGGAATTTACGCAGATTGATATTGAGATGTCCTTTGTCGGCGAAGACGATGTAATGAACATGGCAGAGGGCATGATACAGACATTGTTCAAAGAGGTCATAAACTCAGCGTTGAATCTGCCATTCCCACGACTGACATACAATGATGCCATTGCCCGTTACGGACTGGATAAACCTGACACCCGATTCGGACTGGAATTGAAAGAAATTTCCGATATTGTGAAAGATTCGGGATTCAAAGTCTTTGCCGATGTGGTGAAAAAAGGCGGAATTGTCAAAGCACTCAACGCCAAAAACTGCATCAATCTTTCCCGCAAAGACATTGACGATCTGACGGCATTTGTCGCAATCTACAAGGCAAAAGGACTGGCGTGGATTAAGGTTAAGGATAACGAATGGCAGTCCCCGATTGCCAAATTTTTCACAGATGCGGAAAAGAACGCCCTGATTGAGCGGATTGAGATGAAGCCCGGCGATCTGGTCTTTTTTGTGGCAGATCAGCCAAAAATCACCAACGAAGCGCTGGGGCATCTTCGCAATCATCTGGGAAAAAAACTGGGGCTGATTGATGAAAATGATCTCGCATTTACATGGGTTACACGATTTCCGATGTTTGAATACAACGAAGATGAAAAGCGATATGAGGCATTGCATCATCCTTTTACCGCGCCGCTTGAAGAAGATTATGACAAACTGCTGACAGATCCGACTGCGGTGAGATCACGCGCCTATGATCTGGTTTTGAACGGCTTTGAAATCGGCGGCGGCAGTA
The DNA here is from genome assembly GCA_020718925.1 of Desulfonema limicola. Taxonomy (GTDB): domain Bacteria; phylum Desulfobacterota; class Desulfobacteria; order Desulfobacterales; family DYRC01; genus DYRC01. Next base: position 14,887 of record DYRC01000034.1, on the reverse strand, counting down.
TCCGTATTCATCAGCGAGCGTTGCAGGAGAAAATCTTTGAAGCATTGGGCATGGAGAGAACAAGTTATGAGGAAAAATTCGGATTTCTGATTTCAGCCTTAGATTCCGGCGCACCTCCGCACGGAGGTCTTGCATTCGGATTTGATCGGCTGGTGATGCTCTTGTGCAAAGAAACTTCGATTCGGGATGTGATTGCTTTCCCCAAAACACAGAAAGCAGCCTGTCTTCTGACAAACGCGCCGTCTTTGGCTGTAAAATCCCAGTTGGATGAACTGCATCTTCGGGTCAGATTAACAACCTAACCCCCCGCCCCCTTCCCTGCAAATAAAGGGGGAGTTGAATCACTCCCCCTCTCCGTTTCGGGGAGGGACCGGGGGAGGGGTCTTAACTTTCTGCCGGTTTTTCCGGTGATGGCTGAACCGCTTCATCGACAGCAGATTGCTGCGGTTCTGATTTGGCTTCCAATGCCATCGGCGTTTCTTCAACTTTGGCATCCTGTACCGGAGTTTCTTCGCTTGCTTCTTTCTTTCGTTTAACCTTGGGCTTTTTGCTTTTATCGGCTGCGACCAACTCAATAACTGACATCGGCGCCGTGTCCCCGGGACGCGTTCCGATTTTGGTTATCCGCGTATAGCCGCCGGGTATATCTTTGAAGCGTTCAGGTGCTTCTTCAAAAAGTTTATGGACAACATTTTTTTCCGGGATAATCGCAAGCGCCAGACGCCTTGCATGAAGGTCGCCCCGTTTTGCCAGCGTGATGACGTGATCAGCCCAGCCTCGCAATGCCTTTGCTTTGGCATCTGTGGTCTGAATGCGTTCATATTTGAGCAGCGATGTTACCATGTTCCGAAACATGGCTTTCCGATGGCTGCTTGTCCTACTTAATCTCAGCGTTGCTTTTCGATGTCTCATGGAATCTAATCTTCTCCTTTCTCCACGGTGTCTTCTTCAGGAGGCACAAATCCCTCAAGCTTCATGCCCAGAGAAAGGCCCATTTCGGATAAAACTTCCTTGATCTCATTCAAGGATTTTCGCCCGAAGTTTTTGGTTTTGAGCATTTCCGCTTCGGTCTTGCTGACCAGTTGATAAATTTTGTATATATCGGCATTCTTCAGGCAATTGGCGCTTCGTACTGAAAGCTCAAGCTCCTCAACGCTTCTGTAAAGATTTTCATTGAATTTGGGCTTTCTTTCTTCTTCGGCTTTTCTTGCAGGTTCCGGCTCCTGATGTTCATCAAAATTGATAAACAGGCTCATCTGCTCTTTCATAATCTTTGCAGAAAATGCCACCGCATCCTCGGGCCGAATACTTCCGTCTGTCCAAACTTCGAGCGTGAGTTTATCATAGTCTGTTCTTTGTCCGACGCGCGCATTGCCCACCACATAGCTCACCCGGCGAATCGGAGAAAAAATAGCGTCTATCGGAATGGTCCCGATGGGCATATCTTTGTCTTTATTAGCTTCGGATAGAGAATATCCTTTTCCGAGCTTTACCACCATCTCCATCCTGAGCTTTGCACCTGCGGACAGTGTGGCAATGTGGTGTTCGGGATTGAGAATTTCTGTTCTCCCATCAGGACTGATAATATCTCCGGCAGTAATCGGACCTTCTTTATCCGTCTCAATTCGGATAGTTTTAGGCTCCGGATCGGAAACCCTGAGGCGCACCTCTTTCAGATTCAGGATGATTTCGGAAACATCTTCCAATACGCCGGGAATCACGCTGAATTCGTGCATCACCGTATCGAATTTAACCGATACGATAGCAGCCCCGTATAAGGAAGAAAGGATAATCCGGCGTAAAGAATTCCCAATCGTTGTGCCGAACCCTCTTTCCAGCGGCTCACAGACAAATTTGCCATAAGTAGGACGGCTCATAACCTCTACTTTTTCCGGCTTTATCATCTGCCGCCAGTTCATATACATGAGTTCATCTGATGATGACATTATTTTTACTCCGGTAGGTGTTATGTGTTTCCACTTAACACTTTATTACTTGGAATAAAGCTCTACGACCAACTGCTCCTGAATCGGCATGGTCAGATCTTCCCGAACCGGCAGCGTTTTCACCGTGCCTTTGAACTTATCTTTTTCCAAGTCCAGCCACTGGGGAACGCCCCGTCTCACCACCGCAGCCATGGCATCACTGATTGCCTGAATAGTGCGGCTTTTTTCCCGGACTTCAATAACATCACCGGTGTTAATCAGATAAGAGGGAAGATTGATCTTTTTGCCATTGACCAGAAAATGATTGTGTCTGACAAAATGGCGTCCCTGGGTCCGTGAATTGACAAATCCCATGCGATACACCACATTATCCATGCGGCGCTCCAGCATCACCAGCAAGTTGGTACCTGTAATTCCCTTTTTTCGGTCTGCCCGTTCAAAAAACAGATGAAATTGTTTTTCAACCAGACCGTACATGCGTTTGACTTTCTGCTTTTCCCTAAGCTGAACGCCGTAATCGGATATTTTTCCATGACGCCGCTGTCCATGCTGACCCGGCGGATATCCGCGCCGATCAAACGCGCACTTATCCGAATAACAGCGATCTCCTTTTAAAAATAACTTCAGATTTTCGCGTCGGCATAGCCGGCAAACAGAACCTCTGTATCGTGCCAAATCTTCCTCCTTACACTCTGCGTCGCTTGGGCGGTCTGCATCCGTTATGCGGAATAGGCGTTACGTCCTTAATCAACGTTACATTAAATCCTGCTCCCTGCAAGGCTCGCACCGCAGACTCGCGGCCCGCGCCCGGACCTTTCACATACACATCAACATTCTTCATACCATGCTCTATCGCTTTTTTAGCCGCATCTTCGGCAGCCATCTGAGCTGCAAACGGCGTACTCTTGCGCGATCCCTTAAATCCCTGAACCCCGGCACTTGACCACGACACAATATTGCCCACCGGATCCGTAATCGTAACGATGGTATTGTTGAATGTGGACTGGATATGCACCACTCCGTTGAGTATATTCTTTTTTTCCTTCTTTTTGGTACGGGTTTTTCTTGGCATCGGTTATGTTCCCTTATCCTCCTGATTTATTTCTTCTTTGCCGCTGATTTTTTCTTAACCGCAGCCTTTCTGGGTCCCTTGCGCGTTCTCGCATTTGTTTTCGTGCGCTGTCCGTTCACCGGAAGTCCTTTCCGATGTCTCAAGCCCCGATAACAGCCCAAATCCATAAGCCGTTTGATGTTCATGGAAATCTGGGTACGAAGTTCGCCTTCAACTTTGTATTCACCGTCAATCATTTTACGAATGTTATTGACCTGTTCTTCGGTCAGATCATCGGTTTTCGTATCAGGATGAATATTGAGCTTCTGAAGGATATTCTGAGAACCGGATCGCCCGATACCGTAAATATACGTGAGTCCGATCTCAATCCGTTTACGTCTGGGTAAATCTACGCCCGCAATTCGTGCCAAAACCTGCCTCCCTATCCTTGCCGCTGTTTATGCCGCTTATTCTCACAGATCACTCTGATGATCCCTTTTCGGCGGACAATCTTGCATTTGCTGCATATCCTTTTTACGGATGCCCTAACCTTCATGGAATACACTCCTTTTAATCAGTGCAAAATTAAAAGTTCAAAGTGCAAAGTTTTTACACTTTGCATTTTACATTTTGCATTGTTTTATTTTGCTCTGTACGTAATTCTGCCGCGAGTCAGATCATAAGGCGATAACTCCACCGTAACCGTATCGCCCGGCAAAATTTTGATAAAGTGCATACGCATTTTTCCTGAAATATGCGCCAAAATCTGATGTTTATTTTCAAGTTCAACTCTGAACATCGCATTGGGTAAGGTCTCAATCACTGTCCCTTGAACCCTGATCGGCTCTTCTTTTGCCATACTACACTTTCCTCGCGGTTAATCTTATACACATAAATTTAGTAACGCCCTCGGATCCGTCCGCCGCCTTTTTTCAAAAAACCTTCATAATGACGGGTCAGCATGTGAGATTCGATTTGGGAAATGGTATCAATCGCAACGCCCACCACAATCAGAAGCGCGGTACCGCCGAAATAAAACGGCACATTGAACTGCGTCATCAGAACAGACGGCAGCACACATATCAGCGAAATATATATCGCGCCGCCCAGTGTAATCCGCGTCAGTACCTTGTCAATATAATCCGCCGTCCGAGTGCCGGGTCGTATTCCCGGAATGAAGCCGCCATGTTTTTTCATGTTTTCCGCCACATCTACCGGATTGAATGTTACAGCCGTATAAAAATAGCAGAAAAAGAAAATAAATGCGACATATAACAGTTCGTAAGCCAGCCTGCCCGGCGTGATCTCGGCTGCCACAGTCTGCATCCACGGCGCCTTGATAAATTGTGCAATGGTTGCAGGAAACATAATGATTGAAGACGCAAAAATCGGCGGTATAACGCCCGATGTATTAATTTTCAGAGGAAGATGAGTGCTTTGTCCCCCATACATCCGCCGCCCCACAACGCGCTTGGCATATTGAACCGGAATCCGGCGCTGTCCCTGCTCTACGAAAATAATGACGCCGATAACCCCCACCATCAGAATTACCAGAATCAGGACTTTGAAAATCGCCATTTCACCGGTTTGCATAAGCTGAAACGTATTGGAAATCGCATTGGGCGTTCTTGCCACAATTCCGGAAAAAATAATCAGCGAAATACCGTTTCCGATACCGCGCTCGGTAATCTGCTCACCCAGCCACATAATAAAAGCTGTTCCGGCAGTCAGCGTAATCATGGTCATCAGGCGGAATCCCATTCCCGGCTGAATTACCACCGGCGCTCCGCCCGGAGCCATCATGCTTTCAAGTCCGATACTGATACCGAAGCCCTGAATGATGCTTAATACCACCGTGCCGTAACGGGTGTATTGCGTAATCTTTTTGCGCCCCTGCTCCCCTTCTTTGGACAGCCTCTCCAGATGCGGCACAACTACTGTGAGCAATTGGAGAATAATTGAGGAACTGATATAGGGCATAATTCCCAGCGCAAATACCGAAAGCCGCTCCAACGCGCCTCCGGCAAACATATCAAAAAGACTCAGCAGTGTCCCTTTGGTTCGGGCAAAAAATGCTGCCAGCGCAACGCTGTCTATGCCCGGAGTCGGCACATGCACACCGATACGATAAACTATCAGCAAGGCCAGGCTGTAAAAAATTCTTTTCTTAAGCTCAGGGATTTTTAAAATATTCTGAAAGCCGCCGCCTACCATATTATGCCTCGTTTGTGCTGAGAGATTCTGCCTTGCCTCCGGCTGCTTCTATTTTTGCCTTTGCGCCGCTGCTGATATGCTCCAGACGAATCGTCAGAGGATGAGCAATATCTCCCTTGCCCAGAAGCTTAACACCGTCTATTCGTCCCTTGACAAGTCCTGCTTTTACCAATACAGCTTCATCTATCACCGCGCCGCTTTCAAACTTAGCCAAATCCCGGATATTGACTATTGCAAAAATTTTTCTGAATACACTGTTGCTGAATCCGCGCTTAGGCAGCCGCCGATGAATAGGCATCTGACCGCCTTCGTATCCCGGTCTTACACCGCCGCCGGAGCGGGATCTTTGTCCTTTGCTTCCCCGGCATGATGTTTTGCCATGCCCGGAACCGACACCGCGTCCTACCCGTTTTCGGGGTTTGTATGCTCCTTCTGCCGGAGATAATTCATGTAACTTCATTCTGTCTTCTCCTCAGCCTTCACCAGATGAGACACAGCCCGAATCATTCCGCGAATCGCTGGCGTATCTTCAAGTTCAACTGTGCGATTGAGCTTAGTCAATCCCATGCCGCGCAATACTTTATGTTGCTTTTCAGGTCGCCCGATCATGCTTCTGATGAGCGTTATTTTCAATTTCTGCGCCATTATAATTCCTCCGGGGTTTTACCTCGCCGCAATGCCACTGTTTCGCGGCTTTGCAGTTGCTCAAGACCTTTAACGGTGGCTTTGATCACATTGTGAGGATTGTGAGACCCCATACACTTTGTCAGAATATTCTGAACGCCTGCGGCTTCAAGAACCGCCCGCACCGCGCCTCCGGCAATCAATCCCGTTCCCTGAAATGCAGGCTTCAACAGCACCTTTCCCGCGCCGAATTTACCGATGACCTCAAACGGAATCGTTCCTTCGGACAAAGGAAAATGTACCATACTTTTTTTGGCATTTTCAACACCTTTACGAATGGCTTCGGGAACTTCACCGGCTTTGCCCAATCCATAGCCGACACGCCCCTTGCCGTCTCCGACGACAACGATGGCGCTGAAACTGAATCTCCGTCCACCCTTGACCACCTTTGCCACCCGGCTGATATGAACTACTTTGTCTATGAACTGATTTGCATCTGTTTCCTGATGTTTGTACAAGGGCTTGCCTCCTTAGAAGAAATGCAAAATGCAACATGCAAAATGCAAAGTTAAAAATCCAGACCTGCCTCACGTGCGCCGTCTGAAATAGCTTTAACCCGCCCGTGATACAAAAAACCGTTGCGGTCGAATACGACCTTTTTAATGCCTTTTTCCACAGAGCGCTCTGCAATCAATTTACCGATATATTTCGCAAGCGCCACTTTACTTTCAAATTTCGGATGTTCCCGTACCGCTTTTTCCGTACTGGAAGCAGCTACCAGCGTCTGGGCTGAAGTATCGTCAATCACCTGAGCATAAATATGTTTTGCGCTTCTGAAAACGCTCAACCTCGGACGCTCTGATGTTCCGGTCATCTTTTTCCTGATGCGTTTTTTTCGCTTCAGACGCGCCTCTGTTTTCAATTCCGGCGAACTCATCGTTTAATCCTCATTCTTTAAAAAAGTGCTTTTTACATTTTACATTTTGCACTTTTCATTTATTTAGTTCCGGTCTTTCCGGCTTTGCGCTGAATATGCTCTTCGGCATATTTGATACCCTTGCCTTTATAAGGCTCAGGACGTCTCAATCTTCGGACGGACGCCGCCGTTTCGCCTAACTGTTCTTTATCAATCCCGGAAAGCTTTACCGAATTTTTATCCGCTGAAGCTGTAATTCCTGTGGGAAGAGGAAATTGAATCGGATGGGAATATCCCAGATGGAGTGTCAACGTATTGCCGCTGACCTCAGCACGATAACCGATGCCGTTAATTTCCAGTATCCGTTCAAACCCTTTGCTGACGCCGGTTACCATATTTGCCACCACGCTTCGGGTCATTCCCTGCAAAGCTCTGTGAGTCTTACTTTCTGTTTCGGGAACAACCTGAATAATCCCTGCGTCAACTCTCAAATCTATCGCAGGATGAATTGTCCGGGTCAGGCTGCCTTTTTCACCTTTTATGGTAACAACCTTATTCTGATACGATACCGATGTTTTTGCCGGTATCGGAATCGGTTTTTTGCCTATTCTGGACATGGTTTTCTCCTTACCATACCTTACACAGAATCTCACCGCCCAGATTTTCTCTTCTGGCATCACGGTCGGTCATAACCCCTTTGGATGTGGATAAAATTGCAATTCCCATCCCGTTCAATACCGGACGGATATCTTTGCATTTCATATACATCCTTCGGCTGGGTTTGCTGATTCGTGTGAGTCCGAAAACAGCGCTTCTCTGTCCCTGACCGTATTTCAGATAAATTCGCAGCATTCCCTGCTTATTATCTCTGATGAATTTATAATTTCGGACAAATCCTTCGTTTTTTAAAACTTTTGCTATCTCGATTTTCAGGTTTGAGCCGGGAATATCCACACTGTTGAACTTTGCTTTTCCGGCATTTCTGAGTCGTGTCAGCATATCCGCAATCGGGTCGGTTATTGCCATTGCTCTCTCCGTTTTACCAGCTTGATTTTATAACACCCGGAAGCTTGCCATGAGATGCAAGATTCCGAAAACAGATACGACAAATCCCGAATTTTCTCAAAAAAGCTCTGGGTCTGCCGCACATCGGACACCGATTATATGCCCTGACCTTAAACTTGGGCTTTGCCATAGCCTTTATTCTCAGCGATTTCTTTGCCAAATCATCCTCCTTAATTCTTAAACGGCATTCCCAAAAGCTTAAGAAGTTCTTTTCCTTCATCGTTCGTTCTGGCTGTGGTTACGACGGCGATATTCATCCCCTTGATCTGATCAATTTTATCGTAATCAATTTCGGGAAAAATAATATGTTCCCGGATCCCCAGAGAATAATTTCCCCGTCCGTCAAAGGCTTTTCCAGAAACTCCCTTAAAATCCCGCACACGCGCCAAAGCCACATTTACCAGTTTTCCGAAAAAATCAAACATCCGATCCCGGCGAAGTGTTACCATACATCCGATAGGTACGCCTTCTCTGAGTTTGAACGCCGCAATAGATTTTCTTGCGCGGGTAACTACCGGACGCTGCCCGGCAATCGCCATCATTTCCGCTACTGCCGAATCAATGATTTTCACATTCTGGATAGCTTCGCCTAAGCCCATGTTCAGCACGATTTTTTCAAGCCGGGGTACCTGCATTCTGTTCTTGTAGTGAAAGGTTTCCATCAGCTTGGGAACGACTTGTTCTTCATAATACTGCCGCAACTGTGCCATGATCGCTCTCCGTTAGATATTTTCGCTGCATTTTCTGCACACGCGTACCTTCTTGCCATCTTCAAGGTACTTCATTTTAATCCGCACCGGCGTCATGCACTTGTTGCACATCAGCATCACATTGGACACATGAATAGCCGCTTCGCTCTTCACCATGCCGCCCTGTCTATTCTGGGCGCTCGGTTTGACATGACGGGTAATCATATTGATATTTTCCACCAATACCCGATCTTTCTTCCGATCCACTTTCAATACCTTGCCGATTTTCCCTTTATCCTTGCCGGTAAGGATCTTCACTTTATCATCTGTTCTGATGTTGCTTCTCATTTCTCATTTCTCACTTCTCACTAAAGGACTTCCGGAGCGAGCGAAATAATTTTCATAAACCGTTTGGCACGCAACTCTCTTGCCACGGGACCGAAAATACGGGTTCCTACCGGCTCCTTATGAGCATTGATTAAGACCGCTGAATTATCGTCAAAACGGATATATGACCCATCCGGACGTCTGATTTCTTTTTTGGTGCGAACCACAACCGCCTTCAGCACATCCCCTTTTTTAACTTTGGCATTCGGAATGGCTTCTTTGACAGACACCACAATAATATCGCCTATTGAGGCGTACCGTCTCTTAGACCCTCCGAGAACCTTGATACAGCTTAATATCTTGGCACCGGAATTATCTGCGGCGGTCAAATTTGTTTCTGACTGAATCATTGTTTTATCCTCACACCGCTTTTGCCAATATTTTGCTCACGCGCCAATGCTTGGTCTTGCTTAACGGTCTGGATTCGATAATCAGAACCGTATCTCCGATTTTACAGGCATTATCGTCATCATGAGCCGCAAATTTGGCTCGCCGTCTGACATACTTCTGATATTCCCGATGTCTGACCAGCCTCTCGACCAGAACGATAATCGTTTTCTCCGCTTTGTCGCTCACGACCGTTCCGACCATCTGTCGTTTCATTCCCCGCTTATTTATCATGGCATCCGCCTTATAAAAAGTGCAAAATTAAAAGTTCAAAGTGCAAAGTGTTTTTTTGCATTTTACATTGTTTTTTGCACTTTTCATTTTGCATTTTGCATTGTTTCTCTGATGATGGTTTTTATTCTTGCGATGTCGCGTTTGGTCTGCTTCATCTTATGAGAATTTTTCATTTCATTGATGGTCTGCTGAAACCGCAGGTTAAACAATTCCTGCTTCAGATCATCTGCCTTGCGCTGCATCTCTTCGCCGCTCATCTGTCTCAATTCGCTTGCTTTCATAAATCAATCCTCTCTATAAAACGGGTCTTGATCGGAAGTTTATACGCCGCAAGCCGGAATGCTTCCTGAGCCAGTTCCTTGGTAACACCTTCCATCTCATACAATATGCTTCCCGGACGAATTACCGCCACCCATCCTTCGGGAGCGCCCTTACCTTTACCCATTCTCACTTCAGCGGGCTTCTTGGTAATGGGTTTGTCAGGGAATATCCGAATCCACATCTTCCCGCCTCTTTTGACATGACGGGTCATCGCAATACGCGCAGCTTCAATCTGTTTGGAATCCAATCTGCCGCATTCCACAGCCTGAAGTCCGAATTGCCCGAAAGTCAGTGTGGACCCCACATACGCCAGCCCCCGCATTCTTCCTTTTTGCTGCTTCCGATATTTTACCTTTTTGGGACTCAGCATCTCCGTCTCCTATCAACCGGCAGTCGCCTGATCTTTCTTTAAGATTTCACCTTTGAAGATGAACACCTTTACGCCTACAATTCCGTAGGTCGTATTTGCTTCCGTAAATCCGTAGTCAATATCTGCTCTGAGTGTGTGCAGCGGAACCCGACCTTCACGATACCATTCGGTTCTTGCCATTTCAGCCCCGCCCAGACGTCCGGCGCAGATAATTTTAACGCCTTGAGCGCCGAATCTCATTGCCGATGTTACGCCGCGTTTCATGGCTCTTCTGAACGCCACTCGCCGGGTAATCTGAAGCGCTACATTTTCAGCCACCAACTGGGCGTCAATTTCCGGTTTTCGGATTTCCTGAATATCAATCAGAACCTCATGACCGATCATCTTTTCCATATCTTTTCGGAGCTGCTCAATTTCAGAGCCTTTTTTTCCGATGACAATTCCGGGTCTTGCCGTAAAAATCCGCAGCCGCACCCGCTTGGATGATCGCTCAATCTCTATCCGGGAAACGCCGGCATGAAAGAGCTTCTTTTTCAAAAAACCCCTGATCTTGAAATCCTCAAGAATATAATTGGCATAATTCTTTCCGGCATACCACCGGGATTCCCATGTTTTGACAATACCCAGTCTCAGTCCTACGGGATTAACTTTCTGACCCAAGCTGATACCTCCTTATTTGACACCGGCTCCTTCGGCTAAAACAACCGTAATATGACTTGTCCGCTTCACAATCCGCGTTCCTCTGCCCCGCGCTCTTGCCATAAAACGCTTCTGAACAGGTCCCTGATCCGCTGTAATATTCTGAATAACCAATGAATCCACATCCAGATTGGCATTCTGATCCGCGTTAGCTACTGCGGAGCGCACTATCTTTTCAACAAGACCTGCTGATTTCTGAGGCAAAAACTTCAGAATCTCAAGTCCCTTCTGCACCGGCTTGCCTTTGACAGCACCGATGATTTTGCGGACTTTCTGAGGAGAAATACGCGCATATCTTAATAAAGCTCTGACTTCCATGCTTTAAGCTCCCTTATTTCTTGCCTGCTACTTTGGTCTTTTTATCACCGGAATGACCGTAAAATGTCCGCGTAGGTGAAAATTCCCCCAACTTATGACCGACCATATTCTCTGTGATAAATACCGGCACAAACTTCTTTCCATTGTGAACTGCCAGAGTAATTCCCACCATTTCCGGCAGAATGGTTGACCGCCGGGACCAGGTCTTAATGACTCTTGTGCTTCGGTTTTCCTGAGCTTCTGTTACTTTTTTCAATAAATTCAAGTCCACAAACGGACCTTTTTTCAACGACCGCGGCATAGACTTCTCCTTCGTATGTTATGTGTTATGTGTTATGTGTTATGTGTTATGTGTTTTCTCTTAACACTTAACACTTTCCACTTAACACTTTCCACTTTCCACCTATAACACTTATTTCCGTTTGTTGACGATATAGCGATTCGTCGTCTTGTTCTTACGAGTCTTATATCCTTTTGCAGGTTGACCCCACGGAGAACAGGGATGCCGTCCGCCGGAAGATTTCCCTTCGCCGCCGCCCATCGGATGATCTACCGGGTTCATTGCCACGCCGCGCACACTGGGACGCCTGCCCAAATGACGATTGCGTCCTGCTTTGCCCGCAGACACATTCTCATGGGTTACATTTCCGACTTGTCCGACGGTTGCCTTGCAGGTCATCAATACCTTACGAACTTCTCCGGACGGAAGCTTTACCAGCGCGTATTTATCTTCTTTAGCCATCAACTGGGCAAACACGCCCGCGCTTCTGACAATTTGTCCGCCTTTTCCTAGCTTGAGTTCGATATTATGAATCAGCGTACCGAGCGGAATGTTGCTCAACGGCAGAGTATTTCCGGGTTTTATATCTGCATTGGGACCTGACATAACCGTATCGTTGACTGAAAGGTTCACCGGCGCCAGAATATAGCGTTTTTCACCATCTGCATAATACAGCAATGCAATTCTTGCACTACGATTCGGATCGTACTCAATCGCGGCAACCCGTGCAGGAATGCCGATTTTATCCCGTTTAAAATCAATTATCCGGTAATGACGGCGATGTCCGCCCCCGCGATGCCGTGATGTGATACGTCCGTGTACATTACGTCCGCCGGTCTTCTTATGAACTTTTAAAAGACGTTTCTCCGGCTCGGTTTTGGTAATCTCTTCAAAGCCCGAATACTCCTGAAATCTGCGTCCGGGAGACGTGGGTTTTACTTTTCTGATTGTCATCTCTACGCTCCTTCAAAGAACGGGATTCTTTCCCCCGGTATCAGCGTAACCATCGCTTTTTTCCAATCCCGGCGCTTGCCCGCAATCCGGCCTCTCATCTTGACCTTGCCCTTTACCTGTATTGTCCGAACATTTGCCACTCTGACATTGAAAATACGTTCAATCGCTTTTCTGATTTCAATCCGATTGGAATTCCGATCCACTTCAAACGTATATTGATTATGCTCATCCTTTTGAATATTGGTCTTTTCCGTCATCAGAGGACGGCGGATAATGTCATGCTCCTTCATTGCCTAACCTCCCTTCAATGCCTTGTACCGAGGATTCAACCAGTATCAGATTGTCATATTTCAGAATGTCATACACATTCAACCCTTCGGTTCTCAATACTTTTACACGGGGAAGGTTGCGGGAAGACAACTCCAGCTTCTCATTTTCTTCTCCGATGATAATCAGCGCGTTTTCCCGGTTCAGCGTTCTGATGACAGACAGGCATTCTTTGGTTCTGATTTCAGGCAGTTCAAAATTATCCATCAGCACCAGTTTGTTTTCCTGAAATTTGCTGCTTAACGCCATCTTCAATGCCAGTCTTCTTACTTTTTTCGGAAGTTTATACGCATACGATTTGGGTGCGGGTCCGAAGACCACTCCGCCGCCTCTGAGTAACGGAGATTTGATATTTCCCCGCCGTGCGCGTCCGGTCCCTTTCTGGCGAAATAATTTTCTCGTGCTGCCGCTTATTTCGCTACGAGGCTTTGCTGATGCTGTTCCTGCGCGCCGCGAGGTCAACTGCATTTTAACCACATCATGCAGGACAGCTGATTTCACCGGAATATTAAAGATATTATCCGGTAATTCCTTCTCTGAGACCTTTTCTCCTTTGATATTCAGAACATCCACGACAGCCATATTTCTATCTCTCCCCTTCAGCGGCCCCGCTTATTTCTTCTTAACGATTTTGGGTTTTATGACTTCAACGACCCCTGACATGGGTCCCGGGACAGCACCCTTCAGCAATACAATATTATCTTCGGGTCTGATATCAACGATCATCAGATTGCGTATCGTATTTCTTTCATTGCCGTAATGCCCGGGCATTTTTTTGCCCTTAACGACTCTGGAAGGCCACGCGCTGGCGCCGATAGAGCCGGGAACTCTTTGGCTCATGCAGCCATGTGTTTGTCCGCCGCCATGAAATCCGTACCGCTTCACAACGCCGGTAAATCCCCGTCCTTTGCTCGTTCCGGCAATATCCACCCGATCTCCGATATTGAACACATCGGTTACGACAAGGGTCTGTCCCAGCGTATATTGTGCAGGGTTATCCGCCGCAAACTCTTTTATCACGGCAAAGCATTTATCTCCGCTTTTGGCAAAATGCCCTTTCAGCGGCTTAGTGATCCGTGAGGGTTTCTTTTCTTCAAAGCCCAACTGCAACGCATTGTATCCATCGGTTACATCCGACTTCACCTGAGTTACCCTGCACGGACCTATCCGTACCACGGTTACCGGGATATAATCACCTTCAGGCGTGAATATTCCGGTCATTCCGATCTTTTTTCCGATCAATCCTTTACACATGCCATTTCTCCAATCAGTTGCTCTTAGAGCTTGATCTCCACATCCACACCCGGAGAAAGGTCTAATTTCATCAGCGCATCCACGGTCTGCTGAGTCGGTTCCAGAATATCCAGAAGACGCTTATGCGTTCTCATTTCAAATTGTTCCCGCGATTTTTTATCCACATGGGGGGACCGCAGAACACAGTATTTATTAATCCGGGTCGGAAGAGGAATCGGACCCACGACTTTAGCCCCGGTCTTATTCGCCGTATCTACAATATCCGACGCAGACTGATCCAGAAGTTTATGGTCATAAGCCCTGAGCCTGATTCTGATCTTGGTATTTGTGATCATAGCCTCAAATCTTTCATTAAGCGATAATTTCGCTGACGACGCCTGCGCCGACGGTTCTGCCGCCTTCCCGGATAGCGAAGCGCAGTTCTTTTTCCATAGCAATCGGCGTAATCAGCTCCGCGCTGATCGTGATATTGTCTCCGGGCATTATCATCTCCACGCCTTCCGGAAGGTTCAGGATCCCCGTAACATCTGTCGTTCTGAAATAGAACTGCGGACGGTAGCCCGTGAAGAACGGCGTATGACGACCGCCTTCCTCTTTGCTCAGAATATACACTTCCGCCTTGAACTTCGTATGCGGGTTGACAGACTTCGGCGCCGCCACAACCTGACCGCGTTCCACTTCCTCGCGCTTGGTGCCTCTCAGCAGCAGTCCCACGTTGTCGCCCGCGCGTCCCTCATCCAGAAGCTTTCTGAACATTTCCACGCCCGTACAGACGGTTTTCGTTGTCGGACGGATACCCACAATCTCGACTTCCTCGCCGACTTTCACCTTCCCGCGCTCCACGCGACCCG
>DYRC01000284.1 GCA_020718925.1 Desulfonema limicola | reverse complement strand
GTTACGGCTATCAATGAATTCGACTGCGGACTGGATCTGCGGAAAGCGATTTATATCAAGTATCCTCAGGCAGTTCCGCTGGCATATAAAATTGATCGGAGCCTCTGTATCGGCTGCGGTCTGTGCGAAAAAGCCTGTCTGGCTCAGGCGGTTTTCTATGATGACAAACCCCGGCTGACCACTCTGGACGTGGGCGCGGTGGTGCTTGCTATGGGAAATGAAGTCTTCAATCCCGGCGGCATAGATATTTATAATTCAAATCATCCCAATATCGTTACCAGTCTGGCATTTGAACGGCTTCTGAGCGCATCGGGTCCTTACAAGGGACATCTCATGCGTCCTTATGACCGGGATACCCCTGAAAAGATTGCATGGCTGCAATGTATCGGCTCACGGGACATCAATAAGGCTGCCAACAGCTACTGCTCTTCGGTCTGCTGCATGTATGCGATCAAGCAGACGATTATCGCCAAGGAACATGTGGAAACACCGTTGGATACCGCGATATTTTTCATGGATATGCGGACTTACGGCAAAGATTTCGACAAGTACTACACCCGCGCCAAAGATGAGAAAGGCGTCCGGTTTATCCGCGCAAGGGTTCATACCATCGATCCGGTGGAAAACGGAAATCTGAGACTCCGGTATGTCAGCGAAAACGGTGAGCTTCTGGAAGAAATTTTCAACATGGTGGTGCTTTCGGTCGGATTGACGCCGTCCCGGGATGCCAAAGAGCTTGCAAAACGGATCGGAGTTGATCTGAACGCGCATCACTATGCGAAAACAAAGGATTTCACGCCGGTCAGCACCAGCAGAAAAGGGGTTTATGTCTGCGGCTCTTTCCAAGGACCCAAAGACATTCCCCAGTCGGTCATGGAAGCCTCAGCCGCCGCTGCCGAAGCTGCCGGAAGTCTTTCGGAATCCCGATGGACATTGACCAAAACCAAAGAACTGCCGCCGGAAAAGGATTTTTCAGGAGAACCTCCCCGTATCGGCGTATTTGTCTGTAACTGCGGTATCAATATCGGCGGAATTGCGGATGTTCCGGCAGTCCGGGAATATGCAAGAACGCTTCCCCATGTGATTCATGTGGAAGATAATCTGTTCACCTGTTCTCAGGATACTCAGGAAAATATCAAGAAAGTGATTGAGGAGAAAGGGATCAACCGGGTGGTGGTGGCGTCCTGCTCCCCGCGCACCCATGAGCCGCTCTTTCAGGAAACCATCCGTGAAGTCGGATTGAACAAATATCTTTTTGAAATGGCAAATATCCGGGACCAGAATACCTGGGTTCATATAAACCAGCCGGAAAAAGCCACGGCAAAGGCAAAAGACTTGGTGAGAATGGCGGTTGCAAAAGCTGCGTATGTGGAGCCGCTCTCTCAGGTGATGCTGGATGTAACCCCTGCGGTGCTGGTGGTCGGAGGCGGGGTTGCCGGAATGGAAGCAGCGCTGGGCGTAGCAAATCAGGGCTATCAGGCGTATCTTGTGGAACGAAGCAATCAACTCGGCGGTGTTGCCCATCAGTTGTATTCCACCTGGCAGGGCGAGAAAGTCGCGCCGTATCTGAACGATCTGATCGGAAAAGTGCAGCATAATGATAAGATTCGGATTTTTCTTGAAACTCAGGTAACGCATACCACCGGCACTATCGGAAGTTTTATTTCGACCCTTATCGGCAATACCGATGGTAAAAACACCATCGTCAAACACGGCGCGGCGATTCTGGCAACCGGCGGAAAAGAATACAAGCCGATAGAATACCTGTACGGAAAACATCCCGGAGTGCTGACCCATCTGGATTCGGATCATGAGCTTACAGCGGGGAGCGATCTTCTTACCCATGCAAAGCTGGCGGTTTTCATTCAATGCGTCGGTTCCAGAACAAAGGAACGTCCGTATTGCAGCCGGGTCTGCTGTACCCACAGTCTTGAGAGCGCGCTGACCTTGAAAAAGATGAACCCGGATATGAAGATTTTTATTCTTTACCGGGATATTCGTTCTTACGGATTCAGGGAAGACCTTTATAAAGAAGCGCGTGAAAAAGGGGTGAAGTTTATCCGCTATGATTTGGAAAATCTTCCGAAACTCGAAGCAGACAGCGCAAATAGCCTTTCACTGACGGTAACGGATCCGATTCTGCAGCGTTCTCTTGAAATGAATCCGGATTTGGTGGTTCTGGCGACTGCGATTCTTCCGAATGAAAACAAAAAACTGTTTGAAGTATTCAAGGTTCCGACCAATGCCGAAGGATTTCTGGTGGAAGCCCATGCAAAATTACGCCCGGTTGACTTCGGTTCCGAAGGGCTGTTTCTTGCAGGATTGGCGCATTATCCCAAGTCTCTTGATGAAAGCATTGCTCAGGCGCGGGCGGCTGTCTCCAGAACCATGAATATTGTCTCCAAAGAAGGGATTCTCGTCGGCGGAGTTATCGCATCTGTTACGCCGGAACGATGCGCGGTATGCCTGACCTGTGTGCGTGCATGTCCTTACGGCATTCCCAGAATTGATTCGGAAAAAGGTCATGCGGTGATTGAACCTGCCGAATGTCACGGATGCGGCATCTGCGTGTCCGAATGTCCCGGCAAGGCGATCACCCTGAAGCATTTCACAGATGAGCAGATCAACGCAAAGACAGATGCGTTGTTTCAGGCAGCTTAAAGAAAACGGAGGAATATCATGTCAGAAGACTTTGAACCGAAAATACTCGCGTTCTGCTGTAAATATTGCGCGTATGCCGCAGCAGACCTTGCCGGTTCCATGCGGCTCTCTTACCCGCCGAATGTCAAGGTGATTCAGATTCCCTGTACGGGACGGATCGATATTGTTCATATCCTGAAAGCCATTGAAGACGGTGCGGACGGAGTTTATGTGGCAGGCTGCATGGAAGGGGACTGTCATTTTGTTTCCGGCAATCTGAGAGCGAGAAAGCGTGTCGAATATGTCAAAAAAACCCTGACAGAACTGGGAATAGAACCGGAGCGGGTGGAGATCTATAATCTTTCTTCGGCAATGGGACCCCGGTTTGCAGAGATTGCACATGAAATGACGGACAGAATCAGAAAACTGGGTCCGACCCCGGTGAAAACCCGAACAGTATAAGGCTGAAAGGCGGATGTTATGATAGTTGCAAATCGGAAATCTCTTTCTGAGATTCTGGATATGGTGAAAGACTGCAATAAAATTCTTGTTGCAGGCTGCAAAGGCTGTGTTACGGTATGTAATGTCGGCGGACTGAAAGAGGTTCAGGTGCTGGCGTCCTGTCTGAAGATCGCCCGCAAAAAAGACGGCGGAAAACCGTTGGAAGTCGAAGAAATACTTCTGGAACGTCAATGCGATCCCGAATATATCGAACAGGTAAAAGATACGGTCGGAAATTATGACGCGGTGGTTTCAATGGCTTGCGGCGTGGGTCCTCAGTTTCTGTCCGAGGCATATCCCAATCAGAAATTTTATCCTGCGGTAAACACCACTTTTTTCGGCGGAGCAGTGGCTCACGGAATATGGGAAGAACGGTGCGCGGGATGCGGAACCTGCATTATCCACTATTTTGACGGCTTATGTCCCATTGCCAGATGCTCCAAGAGCCTGATGAACGGACCCTGCGGCGGCTCATCTCACGGGAAGTGCGAAATCGCCGAAGATCTTGACTGTATATGGGATATGATTGTCAAAAAGAAAATGGCACAGGGCAGATTGGATGACCTGCGGTATCTCACCCCTGCCAAAGACTGGCGAACCGCAAGAGACGGGGGACCGAGACGCAGCATAAGGGAGGAACTGACAAAATGAGTGACTTGAAATCGGGAAGCAATCTTGAAAAGGTGTTGAAAGCCGGACATTTTGCATTTACCGGAGAATGCGGTCCCCCGAAAGGCGCAAATGTCAAAGAATTGAAAGAAAAGTTCCATCATCTCAAAGGATGCGTGGATGCCGTCAATATTACGGATAATCAGACCGCTGTGGTGAGAATGTCGAGTTGGGCGGCTTCCGCGCTGATGGTTGGGGAAGGAATGTAGCCGAATTTTCAGATGGTATGCAGAGACCGGAACCGGCTTGCGATGCAGTCGGATATTCTCGGAGCTTATGCACTGGGAATACGGAATATGCTGTGTCTTTCCGGCGATCATCAGAAATTCGGAAATCATCCCGAATCCAAGAATGTGTATGATATTGATTCCATGCAGTTGATTGCAATGGTTAAAAAAATGCGGGATGAAGAAACCTTTCTGAACGGGGAAAAACTTGATGTTGCTCCGAAAATGTTTATCGGCGCGGCAGCCAACCCGTTTGCGGATCCGTTTGAGTTCCGGGTTCATCGTCTGGCAAAAAAGATTGAGGCAGGCGCGGATTTTATCCAGACCCAGTGCATTTACAATATGGATAAATTCAGAGAATTTATGAAACAGGCGGTTGATATGGGGCTGACGGAGAAATGCTATATTCTTGCAGGGGTTACGCCCATGAAAAATGTGGGCATGGCAAAATATATGGCAAAATCGGTTCCGGGAATGGATGTGCCGGAGTCTCTTATCAAAAGACTGCAGGGCGCGGGAAAAGGAAATGCTGCCGAAGAAGGGATTAAATTCGCTCTGGAGCAGATTGAGGAATTCAAACAGATGAAAGGGGTTGCAGGCGTTCACCTGATGGCAATCGAATGGGAGCATAAAGTTCCTGAAATTGCAGAAAGAGCCGGGATGCTGCCGCGCCCCAAAGTCTGATACTTACACCCGACACACCGAAAACCGTAGGAGTTTTTTTCGTATATTTCAGAGATAGTAGCAAATCGCTTTCGAACCCACCTAACCCCCCGGCCCCCTTCCCTGAAAGGGAAGGGGGAGACATTCATTAATACTCCCCTCTCCTTTCAGGGGAGGGGCCGGGGGAGGGGTGTTTTATCATTTTTTGATAGCGAATCAAATCTGAAAACCGCATCTGGTTTTCAGACGCTGCAAGACAATGGGTGATGTGATAAGTGTAAAGTGATAAGTGCAAAGTTGATGATTCAGGACTTTTCTCAATTTTGTATTGAAAATGATTGCTGACAAGAGACATCAAGGCGGATTTTGAAATTATATAGAAATCCATGTAATGGGTATCTTTGCCGAAAAATACACGATAACAGCATACACAAGTGTCATCAGCAGGGCAAAAAAGGAAATGCCGTAATTACCTTGTCTGAATTGATACAGATTATCTATAAAAATATTTCCTGCAATGACAA
>DYRC01000033.1 GCA_020718925.1 Desulfonema limicola | reverse complement strand
ATTCTTTGACAGATTGATATTCTTTGAAATCTATAACTGCGAACCTACATTTCCACATAGCGATCTTTTTCATCAATTTACGTCATAAGTTACAAATCAGAAAATTTTTTTGATACCCTTAACCGGCTCGAAATCAGCAGCATTATGAGTTACAAGCGGTAAATCAAATCTGAGAGCGGTTGCGGCTATCCACGCATCTTGCGGCGAAATCGGTCGTCCGACCGTCTGACAATCAGCCCTTATCTGTCCCCATAAACGGCATGACTCTGTATCAACTGGCAAAACCGCATAATTATGAAGATATGTTTCCAACTGATTTATTTTTTGTATTCCCCATTTGCGAACAGCCGCCCATTGAAACAGTTCGGCAACAGTCATAAACGAAATCGCAAATCTTTTACCTTTTAAAAAAGGTTCATAAGGGATGATCCGGCTATCTCCTTTGAAAATAAAGGAAACGATGTTTGTATCTAACAGAATGGTATCCATATACTATTGCAATCTGTCGTTTTTTCGTTGTTCATAAATGAAATCAATAATATCATCTGCGGATTCATCTTCGGGCCAGAATTCTGCTTTCAGTTCTCTGATACCAGTTACCGGATGATAGTGATTTTCAAGGATTTCATAAGGAAATTCAATATTTTGTCGGATATTAATTTCTCCGTAGCGGGTTTGAAGCAGTTGCAAAACTTCCCCGATCAGTTCCGCCTGATCTTTCAGTGGTAATCCCTGAACTGTATTAATCAACGGTTGCAGATTCGGATTCAT
This sequence comes from Desulfonema limicola, assembly GCA_020718925.1. Taxonomy (GTDB): domain Bacteria; phylum Desulfobacterota; class Desulfobacteria; order Desulfobacterales; family DYRC01; genus DYRC01. The sequence goes on along the minus strand of DYRC01000033.1, from coordinate 20,022 downwards.
ATATCACCTCATAAATTTATTCCCTGATATATTTCAAATCCGATATAAATGCAATATTATTGTAATCGCCATCAAGACGACGCATAATGCCCGGAAATTTATTTCCGGGCGGGATTAATCATGCTGAAAACGTCTTATGCCACATTTCAAACATCATCAAGCCCCACAGGGATGTGGAATGATCTTTATGCCCGCTGATGTTTTCATCCCAAAGCTGCTTCACATACTTCATGTTGAAATGCTGACTTAAAGCTGATCCGGCAAATAATTTTTCACGCGCAAATTCGCGCAGATCATGGCGCATCCACGTTGTCATGGGAATGCTGAAGCCCTGTTTTTTCCGATATAAAATATTTTCCGGCAGACGATGTTCATTCATTTTTTTGAAAATATATTTGGATGTTTGTCCGCGCAGCTTGAAATCTGACGACAGCCTGCCTGCAAATTCCATCAGCTTGTGATCCAGAATCGGCGCACGCACTTCCAAAGAATTTGCCATGCTCATCCGATCCACTTTGACCAGAATATCCTCGGTCATATAGGTTTTAATATCCACATATTGAACGCGGGTAACCGGATCAGGATTCTGATTTGCAGCAAAATGCTTTCCCAGCACATCAAAGGCATTGAAATTTCCGATAGCTTTGGCAGTGTCCGGCGTATAAAGTTCTTTTTTCATCTCCGGCAGAAAATAAAACGACATATCCCTGAAATACGCCTGTTCAATCGGCAGGGACAGATTTGCCAAAAACCGCTTTAACCTCAATGGACGGGGCAGATCATCGCGTCTGGGATAGATTGCTGCCAAAGGTGCTAAAACTTTTTGTCGAATTATCGGCGGAATTTTCCGGCGGATGCTGTCTTCAAAGCGGTTCATGGAATACCGCCCCACATAGCCTGCAAATGTTTCATCTCCGCCATCGCCTGAAAGTGCTACGGTTACTTTTTTTCTTGCCATCTGAGACACATAATAGGTCGGAATCGCAGAAGAATCCGCAAATGGCTCATCCAGATGCCAGACCAGTTTATCCAAAATTGACAGCGCATCCGGCTGCACCACAAATTCAGAATGATCGGCATTGCAATGTTTGGCAACAATTTCAGCGTATTCCAGCTCATTGAATTTCTTTTCTGAAAATCCGATGGAAGCGGTTTTGACGCGCTCATTTCCCATCAGCCGGGACATGGACGCCACCACCGCGCTTGAATCCACGCCGCCGCTTAAAAACGCGCCCAAAGGCACATCGCTCATCAGCCGCAGCCGCACAGATTCATCAAAAATGGCTTCAAGTTCTTCTATCGAATCATCATTCAAAGACAAATCGGGCTGAGTCATGTCCAGATTCCAATATTCGCGGACATTGAAACTTTTTGTCGTGCAGACTGCCACAGACGCGGGCGGAAGTTTTCGGATATGTTTGAAAATAGAGAGCGGAGACGGCACATAACCGAAACTCAGATATGCGTCCAATGCCTGAATATCCAATTCTTTCGGAATGCCCGGCAGCGCAATCACCGCCTTGAGTTCGGACGCAAACACGATGCGATGCTGATCAAGATAGTAGTAAAGCGGCTTTTTGCCGACCCGATCTCTGGTCAGAATCAGCTTTTTATTCCGCGAATCCCAAAGCCCGATAGCAAACATGCCTCTGAGTTTTTCAACAAAGCTATCTCCGTAAGCCTCATAAGCATAAATAATGGATTCGGTATCGCTTCGGGTGCGGAACTGATAGCCCTTGGCTTCCAGTTCTTTTTTAAGTTCAAGATAATTATAAATTTCGCCGTTGAACACGACCTGAATTGAGCCGTCCGCATTGCTCATGGGCTGTTTTCCGGCTTCAAGATCAATAATACTGAGGCGCCGATGCCCCAGCCCGATCTCGGCTTGTGTGAAAATGCCCTGTCCATCAGGTCCCCGGTGAATCATGGTCTGATTCATGGTCTCAATATCGTTTTTTTCAACGGGCTGCCCGTTTAAATGAAAAATGCCGCTGATTCCGCACATAATCTCACCACCTTATTTCAGTTTTGAAAAAAAAGAAAAATCAGATAAAATTTCAACATCAGTATAAAACCGCTACCGTCATGCTTTTCGTTAAGATCGGGAATATTTCGGCGCGAGAAATTCCCTGATACGCTCCACGCGGTTGCGGGCATGTTCGGAATTTGAGGTGTTGGATAATTTCATCAAATCATCCGCAGCCTTGTCGGGAAATTCGGATCTCTGTGTTAAAACCAGTTTGTACCAATGCGGCAGATCATAATAGACATCTGACAGGCTCACAGACTGACGGCGAAGGGTTTCTTTTTTTTCACTCAGCCATTGAGAGACAGCCGTATCATCTGCTGCTTTATAGAACACGAGTTCAGTGTCAATCAGTTGTCTGATCTGATGATAGCGGAATATGGGCAAAAGCCAGAATTTTGCGATCATATAGCTCATTGCTCCGGCAAAAAAGCTGATGAATATGGTAATAATCAGAGAATTCATTGCTTACACCTTTAAAAACAATGCAACGTTTAACATGCAACGTGCAAAATGCTTGTCTTGCTGAGATAAGAAACGCTTTTCAGGAGAACTTATAGTTAAAAAGTATGGGGGAAGTCAATGAGAAATAATAGCATCATAAAACGCTGAAAGTTCCGGGCTTTTATAGCTCAGAATTTCATCCGGTTTCTCAGCGTTTTTCGCTGTAAGCCTGCTGATTTGCATACATGGCAAAAAAATAAAATACCCCGCCGTTACGACAGGGTATTGCATATTATCGCCGCATCCTCAGATGAATCTCAAGTTTTTCCAAAGACAAATCAACAATATCTTTCATATTCGGACATTTTTCAATGTATGACGTAAAAAACGCTTTCACCGCCTCATAATTTTCAATGCCGCAATACGGAATCACCGCGCCGATAATGCGCTCATAAAGCAAAGGGTGCATTTTTTCAAGCTCGGCAATATGCGACACATACCAATCCCACATATACGGAATAGCAAAGGGATTGCTCATCATTGCGGTCAGCGGCACGAATTTGTTCCGATCCGGCACCGTATCCAGCACATACTGACACGCACGTTCAATCTGGGATTTATTGCGGAAACAGGCAATTGCCCCGAGAATATTCATGCGCTCATATTCGCTTGAAGAGCTTTCAAGTTTTTTGCAAAACCAGTCAGATACCGCGTCATCTCCGGTCAATGCGCCGGTCTGCATCACGCTTCTCATAATATCCGGGTGAACCGATTCTCCGTGCATCATATCTCTGAACTTGGCAGATGCGAATTTTTCCACAGGCTCTGATCCGAACAACACCGCCGTCCATAACAGTTGATCGCGCAACACTGACACCGTGTGCGCTTCGGTTTCAACAGGCTCATAGCCGATGTCCTCAAGCACTCGTTCACACAAGATTTTTCCGAAAGCGGCGATGTTTTTGCGCTCATCGGTTACCAAAAAAGCATGATATAAATTGCCCGCAATACTGGTCAGCGGCAAAAATGCGTTTTCTTCTTTATAGTATGACAAAAATTGAAGATATTCGCCAATCGAAACTTCCCCGCTTCTGACTAAGGCGTACAAATCATTCTGAAGTCCCCATCGATCTTCTGCCGAAAGCTGCTGCGATAAAATCAGACTGCCGAAATCGTCAAAAGAGTCATATCTGACGCGGTAAAAACCGAACTGCCCGGCATTGATTTTACAGACTATCGCATCGCCTATATCCAGCAACAGGGTTTTATCTTCCATGAGCGCGGAGATTCGTTTGACAGAGCCGTCTTTGGCAAACAAATCTGCAATCACCGGAATCATCCATGTCTGACTTGAATCATTGGGCAGATGAGTGAATCGGCTTTGCGTCAGAATCAGCTTATCCCCGTCTCTTTTGGCGGCAATTATCGGAAAGCCGGGCTGTCCGATCCAGCTTTTCACCATTGAGGTAATATTTTGCGATGAGACCGCTTCAAACGCTTTCCACAAATCCTGACTTTCAGCGCATTTGTAAGCATGGGTTTTCAGATAATGATACAAGCCTTTTCTGAACTGCTCCGCGCCGATAAACCCCTCAATCTGCCGCAGAAGACTCCCGCCTTTGTTGTAAATAATCGGCGCAGTGCCGGAGTTGATCACCACATGCTCTCCGCCCGGAATTTCAATCGGAATGGTGTTATGCAGCGCGTCTCTGGAAAACGCGCCTTCGGTCTGTCCCTGAAGAAAATGACTCCAGTATTCCCAATCTGGCTGATAATGCTCCACAACATGATAGGCAAAATAGGTGGCAAAACTTTCATTCAGCCACAGATATTTCCACTCTGACGGCGATACCAGATTGCCGAACCATTGATGAACAATTTCATGGGCAATGATTTCGCAAATCCGCCCCTCGCCTGATCTGGCGGTAATGCCCGGATATTTGAGCAGCAGATTTTCCCGAAACGTAATCGCGCCCCAGTTTTCCATTGCGCCGAATGCAAAATCCGGCACGGCAATCAGATCCATTTTGGGCAGAGGATAGGCAATGTCATAATAAGCTTCACAGAACCGAAGCGATTTTCTGCCGAAATCCAGCGCAAACTGCGTATGCTCCGACAGCCCCGGCAGAGCAGCAGATCGTACCCGTGTATCTATGTCATCAATTTTAAATTCAAACTCGCCAACGCCGAAAAACACCAGATAGGTTGACATTTTCGGAGTGCGCCGGAATCTGACCCGTTTTTTGCCGTGTCCTAAACGTTCTTCAGATTCAATATCGGTGTTGGAAATGGCAGCCAAGTCTTCATCCACCGTCAGTTCTATATCAAACTCGGCTTTTTTCAACGGATGATCCATGCAGGGAAAGGCGCGTCTGGCATCGCTTTCTTCAAACTGGGTTACGGCAATATAGCGGGGCTTGCCGTCTTTGATATACTGACTTCGGTAAAACCCTGCCATTTTATTGTTGATCATGCCTTTGAAATCAATTCTGACCATCAGAAGACCGCTCATCTCTTTTGGCAGTCGGATCGTCAGGGTTTCTTTTTCAGGATCAACACAGAACGGACATTCTCTGAATTGCTCTTCAATATTGATCTGGCATCGCCAATACGCTATCTCCAGCGTATTCAGCACAATCTCGCTGATTGGCGATGGCGCTTCCATCAGAATTTCGACATTTCCTGAAAATTCAAATATTTTTAAGTCCGGCTCAAGCCGAACCGTATAACGTATCGGATTCATTACCCCTCCCCCGACCCCTCCCCTGAAAGGAGAGGGGAGTTCTCAGCCCGACCCTCCCCAAAGGGAGAGGGAAACGATACTGATTAACGATAGGATGTTCTCAGCGCTTTTTTATTCAATTTGCCCACGCTGGTTTTGGCAATCATTTCTACGATTTCATAGCGATCCGGAACGCCGTATTTGGGCAGTTTGCCTTCTTCTGCGGCTTTTTTCATAAATGCTTTGAGATCTTCCGGCGTTACTTTGTCTTTAAATTCAGGCTTCAGCACCACCAGCATCAGGGGACGTTCTCCCCATTTTTCATCAGGAATGCCGATAGCTGCGGATTCCAGCACCGCTTCATGCTGGCTGATGATATTTTCCAAATCCAAAGAAGACACCCATTCACCGCCGCTTTTGATCACGTCTTTGATGCGATCCGTGATTTGGAGATAGCCTTCCGGGTCAATATAGCCCACATCGCCGGTATGCAGCCAGCCATTTTGCCATAAATCTTTGGTTTTATCCGGAGATTTGAAATAGCTCTGCGTCAGCCAGGGAGATCGCACAATGACCTCTCCGGTGGACATGCCGTCATGGGGCAGCGGATTGTCTTCGGCATCGGCAACCTCAATGTCAACCAGAGGAATAGGAATACCGGTTTTAATAGCGACATCCGTCTTTTTGTCCGAATCCCAGTCTGCCATGTATGCTTTGGGAAGCGCAAGTGTCAGAATCGGGCAGGTTTCCGACATGCCGTAGCCGGTGAAAATTTCAATGCCCCGATTTTTTGCCATTTGTGCCAGCCCTTTGGAAAGCCGGGAGCCGCCGATAATCACTTTCCATTTGGATAAATTAACCTCTTTGGCAGCAGGACTGGTTAAAACCATCTGAATAATGGTCGGTACGCAGTGAGAAAAAGTTACTTTTTCTGTTACAACCAGTTTCAGCAGCATGGGCGGCTCGTATTTGCCCGGATAGACCTGCTTGACGCCCAAAAGCGTTGCCAGAAACGGAATACCCCAAGCATGAACATGAAACATGGGCGTAATCGGCATATATACATCATTTGACCTAAGCGTGCCGGGCGTATCAAAAGCGCCTGCGGCAATACCTGTTGAAAGCGTATGCAGCACCAATTGGCGATGCGTAAAATATACGCCTTTGGGATCACCGGTCGTGCCGGTGGTGTAAAAGGTGGTGGCTTTGGTGTTTTCATCAAAATCCGGGAAATCATACTCTGTCGAAGCTTTTGCCAGCATATCTTCATAAACCGCGTCAATGCTGAGTTTGCTCTGAGGAACAACGCCGTCTTCAGCAATAACGATGATTTTTTTAATAGTGGTCAGTTTATCCCGAATGCCTTCCACAATGGGAAGAAAATCAGAGTTGACAATCGCCACTTTGGCTTCGGCATGGTTGATTGTGTAAATAATCTGATCTGCGGAAAGCCGCCAGTTTGCGGTCTGCAGCACCGCGCCCATCATGGGAATTGCAAAAAAGCATTCCAGATAGCGGTTGCTGTCATAATCAAATACGGCTACGGTATCGCCTGTATTAACGCCGAGCGATGACAGCCCGTTTGCCAATTGATGAATCCGGCGGTTTAAGTCTTTGTAAGTGTAGCGCAGTTTATCCCGATACACAATCTCCTGATTCGGGGAATAAATCAGGGGCGTTTTCAGCAATTGCTTGATAAGCAGGGGATACTGATAATTTTCTCCGAGTTGATACGTTTTGGACATACACTCCTCCGTATAAAATAAAGTTACCTAACCCCCCGACCCCCTTCCCTGAAAGGGAAGGGGGAGAATCTGCTGGACTCCCCTCTCCGCTTCGGGAAGGGACCGGGGGGAGAGGTTAATAATTGATCCAATCGTCATAATCCAATCCGCTGGTGCCTGCGCCTTTAAGCCATTGCCGAATCGGATCGGTTTTTTCGATTTTGACAGAGCCGACCGCTACGATTCTGCCTCTGCGCGTTTCAATCATGCGAAGATTTAAATCAATAAAATCATTGGATTCGGTAACAACACCGGTTTCAATCAGATCAACGCCGTAAATATAACCCATGCGCTTGGCAGTCCGCTGATCGATGATGGCGGTGTTTTTCTGCAATCTGAGTTCATCTACCACATCTTTTAATAAAAACCGCTCCACAATATTGATATTTTCCGCAATGGCGGGCTGTAAAAAAGAAAAGGTGAGCGTTTTTTCAGAAATGTATTTGTGCAGACGACCGGGTTTGCGTTGTTCAATATCTGAAATTTCCATAAATCCCAGCCGGTATTTTTTGAAAGAATATTGTTTATATTCCGGCTTTAAGGTGGCGACCATCTGACGGACTGCCCCTAAAATCTTTTTGTCTATCTGAACTTCGGCAGGTTCACCGGGCAAAACCGTTTCAACGCCCTGTCCGTGAAGGATGCCATCCTGAACGCCCTGAAGCTGAGTGATGTCGCCTGCGGTCAGGGGCTTTTCATAAATGTCGCCGACTGACGCGCAGCCTGCAAACATCATCAGCACAAAAATATAGCATAATGGTTTCATCATTTAAAATCGCAGTTTGAATCCCAGAAAATAAGAGCTGCCGGAGGCATCCCAGTTTTCTGAATATTTGTTCAGACGCAGATTGACATATCTGCCGCCGAGAATGATAAAGCCTCTTCCGTCTCCGAAAAGATCAATCCCTAAGCTGAGTTTGGCTTCCATATACTGCTCTCCGTCTCCGAAACATACCGGCGTGGGCGCAAATGACATTTCTCCGGCAATTTCAAAATTAATCGGCATCTGATAAAGCACTTCCGCACCCTGAAGATTATAAATCGCAGATACCAGAAAGCCTAATCCCTTGAAATCACCGTTATAGGTGCTGTCGGATTTTTCCGCGCTGCCGAAAAGTCCTCTGAGTCCTATGTCAAATAAAAACGGATCATTGTTCTGCCGGTTGCCGAATGTCAGATCCGCATTTCCGATAGTAAAATTGTCTTTGTCATAGAGAACGCCCACTGCCGCGCCTATAGAATTGAGGTTCATCGGAAGAAATACCCCAAGCCGCCCCTCAACAACATTCGGATTGACATTGGCTTCAAATTCAAAATGATAGGGCATAACATCTCTTGATCTTGCCGATCTGTTCCGAGCGGCGGTATTCTCAACCGGAGCGGATGTTCCCATATAATCATCATAATTATAACCGCCATCACCGGAAGTTTTCGGGCGGGCGCTGCTTTTCTTATCCGAACCGGACATATAATCGTCATATTTATATGACCTGCCGGACGGGGGGACGTCTTTCGGAGATAAATCCTCTGTTGAAAAAGCCAGAATTTCTGCAAAAGAAACGCCGCTTCCGATAAGCAGAATCATCAGGATAAAGAAGATAATTTTTTTCATGTGTCAGACTGCCTTTCTATAATGAAATGATATGATGCTAAATACCAAGAGTTCCTGTGTTTGTCAATAATTTGAAAAAAACATATTTTTTGTGTGATGTTTTTTTATCAGGGACATGGCGGGGAAGGACTGAATTTGTCATATCACATTTGATAAACAACTAAAATATAAATCAATTCAAACAGATTCAGCATGATAAATACAAAAAAGGGTTGATCTTTTTTTTCACAGCGTGTATGTATAGAACATACGCATTGAGATTTTATTGCGTAAATAAACTTATAAAATTCTGAATTTATTGGAATAATTTTTAGGAGCGAGGTATTATGGGAAAGCATCATCATCTGAGTTTCAAACCGGTTCTTCTGATTCTATTGGCATTAACATCGTATGCGTGTTCGACTACCGGACCCGCGACTCTTCCGCAATCTGCAAATTCTTCTTCTCAGCATCAATCCCCCTCTCCTTCTTCTCAACAAGATCAGAACAACGTTCAAGCGCCGGAGTCTGCCACTCAAAGTGATAAGACTTCCGAAGTAAAACAAAGTGAATCCCTGCAAAATGACGATTTTGACGCAAGGGTCGAAGAAATTCTCGCGTATATGAGTGAGAAAGAAAAAAAGGCTGCTGTCAAAACAAATAAAAGAGCTTCCAAATCCCTTGTCCACGCTAAGGCGGAAGATGATTATACCGAAATGATAGGAAGAAGCTCGACCGGAGACGTGGAACATGACAGGGAAAGCACATCCGAAGATGTGGCTATGGCAGAAGAGCCTGAAAAAGTTTCAGATACTGCGGTGGGAGAAACTGAAATTGCTGTCCGCTATTCCAGAAAACTGGGATTGAAATTGGACGGTACGGAAAATCAGCAGCTTCTCGGAGCGATTTCCAAATGGTTCGGCTCTCCGTATCGGATGGGCGGATGTTCAAAAGGCGGCGTTGATTGTTCCTGCTTTGTGAAATCCGTTTATGAAGATGTTTACGGCATCGAACTCACCCGCACATCCCGGAGTATGTATAGTCATGCGACCAAAGTCAGAAAGGGCGAACTTCAGGAAGGAGACCTGATTTACTTCAAAATCAGGGGAAGACGCATTTCTCATGTCGGCATTTATCTGGGAGATAACAAATTCGTACACTCCAGCCGCTCTTACGGCGTTGTAATTGATAATCTGGATGCGCCGTATTATAAAAAGCGGTTTGTCTCCGGCGGCAGAGTCGGTGAAAATCTAAGCTTTAATGATGACGGCGAAGTTGTAAAATCCGGAAAAAAGCTCAGATAATATCGAATTTATCCAGCCGCGCTTGGTGCCGCCCACCTTCAAAGGGCGTTTCAAGCCATGTCTTAACGATTGCTATGGCAAGAACATCGCCGATAACACGGCCCCCCAAAACCAGAATATTGGCGTCATTGTGAAGTCTGCTCATTTTGGCAGAAAATACATCGCTGCACAGGGCTGCCCGAACATGATCAAAACGGTTTGCCACCATAGACATTCCAAGCCCTGTGCCGCAAAGCAGTATTGCCCGCTCAAACTTCTTTTCTGATACGGCTTTTGCCACTGCCATTCCGAAATCAGGATAATCTACGGAAGCTTCGCTGTGCGTTCCCGCATCTGTTACTTCGATTTTTGCGGTTTCAATCAGATAGGCTTTTACCTTTTCTTTCAAGGGATACGCCGCATGATCGCTGCCGATAATAATTGCCGGTTTCATCTTTTACCTCGCTTATTTATAATGATACTGCCGAACCACTCTGGCAGTGATGGTAGAGACAATTTCATAATTGATGGTGTTCAGCATGGTCGCCATATCGTCAACAGAAACAGGCTCAGGACCGAAAACCACGACTTCATCGCCAATATTCACATCAGGAATATGCCCCACATCAAGCATGGTCAGGTCCATGCACACCCGTCCTGCAATCTGCGCCCGCTGCCCCCGAACCAGCATATATCCGCGTGAAGAAAGCAGACGGTTCAAACCGTCCGCATATCCGATAGAAACCGTAGCAATAACCGTCGGCTTAGTCGTCCGGTAGGTGCATCCGTAGCTGATCGAAAATCCGGCAGTAACCTGTTTAAGATGAATCACTCTTGATTTCAAGGTCATTGCGGGTTTGAGCGTAATCCGGGTTTTATCTGTTTCATCAGACGGATATAAGCCGTAGATCGCAATTCCGGCGCGAACCATATCCAGATGGCTTTCCGGCATTTCCATAATGCCCGCGCTGTTTGCCGCATGTCTGATGGGGATTTCCACGCCTCTTCGGTGCAGTTTGTCTGTAAAATCCATAAACAAATCAAGCTGGACTTTGGCAAAGCTTTTATCCCGGCTGTCTGCTGTTGCAAAATGCGTAAAAATGCCTTCAATCTCAATTCCCGGCAGCCGAGCAATGGTTTCAATGTCAGACAGAGATTTTGCTTGTTCGGCAGCAATTCCGAGCCGCCCCATGCCGGTATCTGTTTTGATATGAATCCGAACCGTTTTGCCGCAGGAAAGCGCGTAATCCGAGATCGCCCGCGCCGCTTCTTCGGAATACACAGTCGGCGTTAAATCTGCTTGGATAAGTCTTGGAATAAGTTCCGGCGGCGTGTATCCTAAAACCAATATCGGCGCGTCAATTTCAGCTTGTCTGAGATGAAGTCCTTCGCTGATTCGGGCAACACCCAAAATTTGAGCGCCGTGATTCAGAGCTTGTTTTGCGACTTCAATCGCGCCATGTCCGTAAGCATTGGCTTTGACCACTGCCATAAATCTGGCTTTCGGATGCGTAACATGCCGAAGTTCTGTTATATTATGTGCAATGGCATTCAGATCAATGTCTGCCCGGGCAAGTTCTGTCATTTCTGATATTCCTGAAATCATTTTAAATATTTATCAAATAAAATCATAAAATCAGGTTGATGTCAAGCATAAGTTCGGACGAGGTGCCACTCTTTTCTGAATATAAGCAAAACTCAGCGATTCTCATTTTGAAAAGATGATTGATGGTTCGGTTATGACTGTCAGAACCACGATTCACAGGATTGAAAGATTGCCATGATTTTTCAATCCCGGTAATCATAAAATCCTGAAAATCCCGGTTCGGACAATGAAAGAAATCAGTTTCGGATGAACCGCTACCAACACTTTCATACGAAATCCATTTCACTCCCACGGCGCAGCGGTGATCTCTGATGAAAGCAGACTCATCGTGGCATCCAGATTCTGCATAAATTCCGGGCGGGAGCCTGACCAATGCAGTGCCTGACCCACCACAACATCGCAGAAAAACGGCACAAGAAGCCATTCGCCTCTGGGCAGTGCTTTGCCGAGTCCGTACATGAAAACCGGAATGACCGGAATATCAGGATGCCGCTCCGCAAGACGGGCAATTCCTGATTTGAACGCGGACAGACGCTCCGGCTCTCCCCGTGTTCCTTCAGGAAAAAATATCAGAATATCGCCGTTCTTCAGGGCGTCAGAGCATGGCGCAAGCAGATCTGCGGCGGTCTTGGAGCCGCTTCGCTCAATCGGGATAATTCCGATAATGTTAAGCGCGAACCAAGCCAGATATCTGTTTCTCAGAAAATAGTCGCTTGCCGCAATGGGTCTGATTCTTTTCAGATATTGAAACGGAAGGAGCGTCATCAGCACCATTGTATCCAAATGGCTGTTATGATTGGCAACAATGATTGCCGCACCGTCCGGGGAAAGTCTGTCTTGGTATCTGATATTGAGTCCGAGTACGATGAGAATAATCGGTCTGATAATCAGCGTAAAAAATATGAGTCGTAGAAAATGATTCATAGCGTTAAAAGTATAAATCCTGATTAGTTGATAGGTAAATCTCTGATACGAATCCGTTTTTCCTCAATGACAACTATACTGCCCTTCTTCAACGCTTTTTCAATAGAAAGCAAGTTTGCCAACAATAAAGCTGCCTGCTGTTGCGGACGACGCTGCGAGACACGCCGGAACAGAATAACAGATGGTTCTGATTTTTCCCAGATTGCCAATAATGTTCCGAAATCAGTATCAGCAGATACCACAATACGATTATTTTCGCCTGCATATCTGAATATCTCAATATCAGCAGCATTATGAAGCCCGATGTCCCGAACATGAATTGCATCGTATCCTGCTTCATACAAACTTTTTGCCACAAGCGGAGATAAAGCGTTATCTATAAGAAATTTCATCATGCGGCTTTCAGCAATGGCAATTCGCGTTCCCGAACCGCTTCTGCGGCATATCGCAGCGCTTCTCTGATGTCTGCCGGTTCAAGATCAGGATATGCCTCTGAAATTTCTGTTTCCATCATGCCGTCCGCTATCATACTTACAATGGTGGCGACCGGAATGCGAAGCCCCCGCAGACACGGCACTCCGTTCATCTGATCAGGATTAACCGTAATTCTTCCGAATCTCATTATATTAATCTCCTTTAAAAATACAAATACCGTAAAAAGTGAAGAAAAAGCGGCGCGGTAAAGGTCAGGCTGTCCACCCGATCTAAAATGCCGCCATGACCCGGCAGTAAATTGCTGCTGTCCTTTATTTTCAAATCCCGTTTGACGGCGGAAACCGTGATGTCCCCCAAAAAACCGCCCAGCCCGATGATAAGCCCTGCCAAGAGCGAATTTTTGGGATCAAGCGGCGTTAAATACGGCGCACTTAACACCGCAAGCACAACCGTAGTTATCACGCCGCCCAACAAGCCTTCCCATGTCTTATTAGGGCTGACCAGCGGCACAACTTTATGTTTTCCGAAGGTTTTGCCCCAGATATATTGCGCCACATCATTCAGTTCGGTCAGACAGACCAGATACAGCACCAATCCTGCGCCGCCCGCCGCCGGATTTCCGCTTCCGGGCAGCACCAACAGAAAGGACGCATGACTTAAGCTGAAAACAGTGGTCATCAATCCCCAGTGAAGCGTTCCGGCAGCTTTTAAAAATCCGTCAGTTTCGCCTTTTAACACCATCCGCATCGGAAGGTACAAAAACATATAGACCGGAATAAAAATAATGAACATGCCGTACCATTCGTCATAAACCCACCAGTATTGAACCGGAATGGCAAGATATGCCCAAAACAACACGCGGCGGTCTGCGCGTCTTGTCGGAATCAGAGACAGATATTCTTTGAGCGCGAGATAGGAGATAAACGCAAAAAAGGCAAGGGCTATCCCTTTGTTTGCCAAAAGAACGCCTGCAAACATGGCGGTAATTATCCACCACGTCTTTATCCGGCTGCCCAATTCCTGATAATTTCTGTCAGGATGCTGTTTTTTTAGAAAAATAACAACGATAGTGGCAAATATCAGAAGCGCAATGATAACGCCAAGTCCCCATAAAACATTCGGCGGATATGTCATACTCCGATCTCCTTCAGCGCGTACCGCGCCCGATTAAGAATGGTTAATATCAGCAATATCAGCATAATGAATAACACAATATTAATCCAAGCCCCGACCGGAACGCCGAATGCAATCAGCAATGCCAGTAATCCGAATGCAAAGGCACGGTCGCTCTTGCCCATAGGTCCGTCATATCTGCGGCTGGCGCCGATCTGAACTGCGATTACGCCGGTCATTTCGCTGATGATGGACAAGATTACCACAAACACCGTAAGATATGCCGAAACACCCGGAATCACCGCAAATGGCAGGTATAACACCGTATCGGATATAACATCGCCAAGTTCGTTCAAAATCGCTCCGAGCGGTGTTTTCATATCGTATTCGCGGGCTAACATACCGTCAATGGCATTCAACGCCATGCGGACAAACAGCACAATGGGAATAAACAGCAGACTCCATGTTGCTCCGCAGGAAATCCATATCAGCATACCGGCAAGAAACGACATGATCAGCGCAAGCAGCGTTACATGGTTCGGGCGGACCCCCTTTTTTGCCATAAACATGCATAAGGGGCGGAGAATATTCTGAAAAGCGGGCTTCAAATCATAGATGGTCATATCGTCATCTCCCTGCTGAAATGCGTTTTTAGAAAATCAAATTTATTTTTAAACAAAACAATGCGTTGTGTCAAGGTAAATGTTCAAAAACAAAAATCATGACATTTAAATTTTACGATGAGTTACTCAGTTGCCTGCAACGTATAAATCGGAAGTTCAGATTTGATTCCGAAGGATTGTATTGGAAAGCAGACACAAGTATGTTTGCGGCAAATCCCGATGATCTCTGGAAATATAATTTCGGCACAATCAATTTCGGGACGACAATATCATCTTTTAATTGCCTGACGGTCTCAATGCCGCCGCTTTCTGCAAAATAAAGCCCTAATCGCCGATTTTTTCGTCACTATTTCACAAAGGGTTCTGACAATCGGAAATTGAATCGAAATAAGTCATCAATGAACCACTACCGGTTTTTCAAATCATATAAGTTTTTTATTTTCTGTGCGATAGCAATGCGCGTCAGTTTGGCGGCGGATATTCTGTCAGGCTCACATCTGATCTTGAAATTTTCGGGCGTTTGGAATACAAGGATAATCTATTCATAATCATACATAGCAAAAGGAGAATGAGCATGAAAGCATTTTTTAACAAAAAGCTGGTCAGATTTTATCTGTATATGATTCTTTCAATCGGTTCTGTAAGTCTTCCCCTTATCTTTCCGGGAGGGGTTTCCTTGCTGAAAGCAGAAGATTACCCAGCCGGAGATTCGGATTGCGACCTCAAAATAGGGCTGTCAGATGCGATTCTTGTGTTAAGGCTGATGTCGTCTCTTCCCGCGCCATCGAATTTCTGTTTCAGCGATATAAACAAAGACGGCAAAGCAGGTCTTGAAGAAGAAATTTATATTTTGCAGGTGGTTGCCGGGTTGAGGAGTTTATCAAATATTGATGCGCCCGCGCCGTTCACGGGTATTGTAACAAGGCATAATTTCTGGCGGTCACAGGTCGGGGTTTCGCCGCTGACATGGTCTTCTCAGGTGGCATCATCTGCTCAGACATGGGCGAATGAATTGGCAAAAACCTGTAATCTGATCATCCATAGCAATTCTCAATATGGTGAAAATATTGCGTGGGGATCGGGAACGATGCCCCCGGAGGAAGTCGTAGATATGTGGGGCGGTGAAATTCAGAATTTTACCTATCAATCTCAGTTTCAGTCCACGCCTGCCGGACATTATACTCAGCTTGTATGGGCAAATACCACAGAGGTGGGTTGCGGCATAAGCACCTGTAGTAATGCTTCCGGAACATGGCAGATATGGGTATGTGATTATAATCCCAAAGGAAACATTACCGGACAAAGTATTTATCCGCCGTTGAGCGGGAGCAATGCTGCGCCGGCTGCATCTTCTCAGAGCGTGAAATCTCAGGGATATGTAACCACCGGACAGTTACAGGCAACTGACGCTGATCCGAGTAATGTTCTTACTTATGTCCTGACCACTCCGGAAAAATATAATGTTACCATTGATGCAAAAACAGGACAATTTGTGTATTACTATTGGGGAACAGGTTATCCTGATACCTTTAATTTCAAAGTGTTCGATGGCAGAACAAGTTCAAATGAAGCCACAGTAACAGTGAATGCTCCTTAAATCTTAAAGGATATTTTAATGGACATAGAACGCGAAACCATAGAATTTGATGTGTTGTTTGTCGGCGGCGGTCCTGCGAGTCTTGCCGGAGCGATCCGATTGATGCAGCTTGCAGCAGAAAAAAATCTGACACTTGAGGTGGGGCTGATTGAAAAAGGCGCGGAGTTCGGCGCTCATGCGTTAAGCGGCGCGGTGTTGAACCCGAAAGCCCTGATAGAACTGATTCCGTTTTTTATGGAAAAAGGCTGTCCTATTGAAACAACCGTGCGGGATGACGAATTTTATTTTCTGACAGATACTTATCAATATCGTTTTCCCATCACGCCCCGATATATGCACAACAAGGGGTTTTATGTGATCAGCCTGTCAAAATTTACCCGATGGCTGGCAGGTATGGCTGAAGAGATGGGCGTGAATCTGTTTCCGGGATTTGCCGGAAAAGAAGTTCTTTACAGCGAAGACGGCAAAACTGTTATCGGCGTCCGGACCGGAGATAAAGGGCTGGATAAAGACGGCAAACCCAAAGGCAATTTTGAGCCGGGCATTGACATCAAATCCGAAATAACGATTTTCGGGGAAGGTGCGAGAGGCAGTCTGGTGAAGCAGATTGCCCAAAAGCTTGATATTTTTTCAGGCAAAATGCCGCAGGTGTTTGAAACCGGCATCAAAGAAGTCATCCGGCTGCCGGATAATCATTATTTCAAGACCAGCAAAGGCAATGATATTCACACCTTGGGCTATCCTCTGGATTTGGACACGCCCGGCGGCGGCTTTGTGTATGAAATGGGCGATAATTGCGTTTCTATCGGCTTTCTGGTCGGGCTTTCATACAATAATCCGATGCTTGACCCATACAATGAATTTATAAAATTCAAACGCCATCCGTTTATTGCAAAGCTCATCAAAGGCGGAACGGTGATTGAGCAGGGCGCAAGAACGGTTTCTACCGGAGGCTATTTCAGTATGCCCAAGCTTGCTGTCAACGGCGCAATGTTTATCGGCGGCGCGGCGGGAATGCAGAATTCGCCGGGCTTGAAGGGCGTTCATCTTTCCATGAAATCAGGAATGCTGGCTGCCCAAGCCTGTATTCACGCACTTGAAAAAGGCAATACGACTGCCGAAACACTTGGAATTTACCACGACTTATTTGAACAAAGCTGGGCAAAAGAAGAAATTTATGAGGGAAGAAATTTTGCACAGGCTCTTGCCAAAAAGAGTCCGATAAAATTCATTCATCTGGGAGCGCAGTATTTTACCAAAGGAAAAGGATTTCGGGATTGGATGCGTTTGTTTGAAGATTCCGGTACTTTAAACCCCACCCCCTGCCCCTCCCCGGAACGGAGAGGGGAGACTCCCCATTCCCTTTCAGGGAAGGGGGCTGGGGGGTTAGGTTATGACGGCGTGTTGTATGTGGACAAGCTGACCGGCGTCTATCTGTCCAAAACCATGCACAGAGAAGATCAGCCATCGCACCTGATTGTGCATGATACCCATCTTTGCGTTACCAAGTGCTATGAGACCTATCAAAGCCCCTGTACGCGGTTTTGTCCGGGCAATGTCTATGAAATTCTTGAGGATGAAAAAGGCGAGCGCAGACTGAAGCTTAATCCGTCCAATTGTCTGCACTGCAAAACTTGCGACATCAAGGATCCGTATCAGAACATTACTTGGAATTGTCCCGAAGGCGGAGAAGGACCCGGCTATACGGTGGTTTGAAAGGGGATAATCGTTTATTCAGGCTATCCCTACGGGATGAAAAAGTCCCGTAGGGACGACTCATAATAGCCCGGAAATTCATTTCCGGGAATTAAAGAATTTCCACCAACTCATACTGGCGCCTGCCGCCGGGCGCGTTCAGCATCACCACAGCGCCGGGTTTTTTGCCGATAATTGCCTGCCCGAGCGGCGATGAGACCGAAATTTTGCCCTTTGAAATGTCAGATTCATCAGTTCCCACAATCTGATATTCGACTTCTTCGCCGGTATCTGTATTTTCCAGCAGAACTCTGCATCCGAACACTGCCTTATCTTTGGAAAGCAATTCCGGATCAATCACCATCGCATGGCTGATTTTATAGCCAATTTCGCTGATTCGTCCTTCGATAAAGCCCTGCCGATCTTTTGCCGCATCGTATTCGGCATTTTCAGACAGATCGCCGTGAGCGCGGGCTTCTTCAATTGCTTTGATCGTAGCCGGGCGATCCACAGCCTTCAATCTTTCCAATTCCCGTTTCAGGGTTTCATAACCTTCTCTGGTAATGGGTATTTTTTCCAACTGATAACTCCTGTTATAAATACTTCTGTGCCAAGATTTCTGCAATCTGAACTGCGTTGGTTGCCGCGCCTTTACGGATATTATCTGCGGCAATCCACATATTGATTCCGTTTGCTACGGATTCATCCTGACGGATACGTCCTACCAATGTCAAGTCCTGCCCCGCTGCATCAATCGGCATGGGATATGCTTTTTCAGACACATTATCCACCACTTTGACGCCGGGCGCGGTTTCAAGAAGCTTTCTGACATCCGCCGCAGAAATATATTCCCGCGTTTCAATATTGATAGATTCGGAATGCCCGAAAAACACCGGAACGCGCACCGTAGTCGCGGTAACGCCGATAGAATTATCTTCCATGATTTTGCGGGTTTCATGTACCATCTTCATTTCTTCTTTGGTGTAGCCATTTTCCAAAAACACATCAATATGCGGCAGACAGTTGAATGCAATCCGATGCGGATAAACGTTTTTTTCAACACTCAGAAAATTCATCATAGCACGGGTCTGATTTAAAAGTTCGTCAATGGCTTTTTTGCCGGTTCCCGATACTGCCTGATAGGTGGAGACCACAATCCTCTTAATGCCGCATTTTTTATGAATGGGATTCAATGCCACCACCATCTGAATCGTGGAGCAGTTGGGATTGGCAATAATGCCTTTGGTTTTATACTGTGCAATGGCATGAGGATTGACCTCCGGCACAATCAGCGGCACCTCCGGGTCCATGCGCCACGCGCTGGAATTGTCCACCACCACGCATCCGGATTTTGCCGCCATCGGCGCAAACTTCAGGCTTGTGCCGCCGCCTGCGGAAAACAAAGCAATATCCACGCCTTTGAATGAATTATCCGTCATTTCCTCAACCGCAATGCTATCGCCCTTAAAGCGAAGCTGCCGCCCCGCAGACCTGCTTGATGCCAACAATTTCAAGGATTTGATCGGAAAATTGCGTTCTTCCAAACATGCAATCATCTGATTGCCCACCGCGCCTGTTGCGCCTGCAACTGCCACGTTGAATTTCTTTTCAGCCATAACTTTTTCCCCTTTCGCCCCTTTTTAACAATACAAAAACTTCTACGGGGGCATGCTCCGCGTAGAAGTTCTGATGTAAGTCAGACTCTGATTTTTAATTATTTTATCACATCCCGAGCATCAGCGCAAGTATTTCAAGCCAGCAACAGCGATTCTCATTTTGAAATTTATCAGGAAAATATTATCATGTTACTATGATTCTAAACATCAGGCAATAAAATTCGGGAGGAAGTTATGAAGTCACCATTGTTTGAAGAATTTAAGTCCGTCGTTTCCTGCTTTCCGGAGATCAGCGGAGAAAGCTGAAGGAAAGAATTATTCTGAGAAGTAAAATATCGGCAGATTCGGGATAATCTTCCGAGCCGTAAGACATTTTTCAAAGATATTCGGGCATTGACGAGGTATGTCTGTTTTGAAAGTTTTCAGAATCTGATGAATTTTGTGATAAGAGGTACTGAGATCGGATCAGATACGGGTTATCAGATGAACATTGAACCCTGCAACCTGCCGAAGCACTTCCCCAAGATTCTTTGCGCCGGAGTTTTTAATCTGCTCTTCGGTAA
>DYRC01000032.1:3198-21013 GCA_020718925.1 Desulfonema limicola | reverse complement strand
ACGTGCTGACGTGCTGATAATATACCTGATTTTATTGAAAAAGTCAAGCATTATTTTATTTTTTTCAGGCAGAGGACGCATGTTTTTCTCCTGTCTGTTTACGGTTTTAAGCGTATCTTAATTTTACGCTTTCATAAGATTGAAACTTTGTCAAACAATTTGTTTTTCAAACGCTGCATTTAGGGATAAATCATTTTTAACCCGTTATATACCGTTTATGACGGAGAAGAATTTTTCTTACATGGGATGTGAATTTTTTTTTATCGGATTTTGAATCAGGATTGAAGGATTTTATAAGGATTGAAAGATAAGCTGCATCCTTCAATCCGTTCTTTATCCTTTCATCCTGATTCAATCAAAAAAATCATGGGGAAATCCTGAGAATCAGCGGTTCGGAATCATGCAAAGAATTCACACCGAAAGCTTGGAAAGTCAATGGGAATCTTCAAGTTTGATATTATCAGAGGCAATTCAAGTTGATAATGCCCCGATTTCATGTTATCAGATTGTTTTGAATTTTATAAACCGCACGGAAGAGGTAAAAAATGACTGACTATATGTATTCGGGGCATCTGGGCTGCCCGGGCTGCGGCGCGACAGTCGCCATGAAATTTGCAATGAGGGCATTGGGCGAAAAAACAATTCTGGTGATTCCGGCTTGCTGCTGGGGCGTTGTTGCCGGAGCGCATCCCCAAACATCCTTAAAAGTGCCGGTCTTGCATACCGCATTTGCAACCGCCGGAGCAGCCGCAAGCGGTCTTCGTGCGGCTTTGGACATGAAAGGCGATTTGGAAACCACGGTTGTCGCATGGGCAGGAGACGGCGGCACGTTTGACATCGGTTTTCAATCTCTATCCGGCGCGGTGGAGCGCAATGAAGATTTCATCTATGTCTGCTATGACAATGAGGCGTATATGAATACCGGCGTTCAGCGCAGTTCGGCAACGCCTTTCGGCACCCGCACCACAACCACGCCCGGACACGGCAAAACCACGCGAAAGAAGAATATCACAGAAGCTTTGGCAGCGCATCGGATTCCGTATGCTGCAACAGCAAGCATCGCATTTCCCGAAGATATGATCCGAAAATTTCAGAAAGCCAAAGAAATGAAAGGCGGATCCCGCTTTATTCATGTATTTGCCAGTTGTCCTACGGGCTGGCGTCTGCCGTCTGAAATGTGTATCAAAGTTGCACGGCTTGCGGCGCAGAGCAATGTCTTTCCGCTGTATGAGGTGGAAAACGGTGTGAAATATACGCTCAATTATCAGGGAAACCGCCCGGTGAAAGATTACATGAGCATTCAGGGACGCTTTAAGCATTTGAAAGATGAGGATTATGCCCAGATTCAGCAGACCGTGAATGATGACTGGGGACTGCTGATGAGAAAAGCCGGGGGATGAGGTTTCTTTACTGGAATTTGCACAGAAAGCCGATTCAGAAGCTTGTTGCTCAGTTGGCGCATGAGCATAAACCTGATGTTGTTATTCTTTCAGAGTGTGAGTTTCATCTTGCCGAATTTCTGCTTGAACTCAATACGCCTCTGAAACAAAAATACGGCTTGCCTTTCAGTCCGATACCTGATCCTGTTTTCCTTGTGAGGCTGCCGAGAAATTCGCTCAAACTGGTGAACGACCGTTCCGGAGTCTGTATCAGAAGATTGATTCCGCCGATTGGTCCCGATGTGTTGATTGTTGCGGTTCATCTTCCCAGCAAACTTCATCAGGATGATAACGATCAGGTATTATCAGCAACACGGCTTGCCCGATATATTGAACAAGCAGAAGAAAAAATAGGGCATCGCAGGACGTTGATTGTCGGCGATTTGAATATGAATCCGTTTGAAGATGGCGTGGTGGGTGCGGAAGGACTTCATGCAATCATGGATCGGGATATTGTTGCAAAAAAGTCCCGAATTGTGCAAGGAGAAGAACGGTTTTTCTTTTATAATCCGATGTGGAATCATTTCGGAAATTTTCCTCGTCCGCCGGCAGGAACGTATTTTTATAGCGGTTCAAAACAAATCAGTTATTTTTGGAATATGTTTGACCAGATGATGATTCGGGCAGACCTGCTTGAGTATTTTAATGATGAAAGCCTGAAAATATTGACTTCGGCTGGTTCTACCAGTTTGTTGAATTCTTCTAAAAGACCTGATAAGGAAAGGGCTTCCGATCACCTTCCGATAATGTTTGATTTGGATTTAATCAAAGGAGTATAACCATGACTGAAACCACGACTGAAAATTTCTGGGGTGAACTCCCCAAAGTGGAAAAAGCCAGAACGCCTCTGTCAATTTTGAAAGAACAGGCAGCTATGCTGGGGCAATTATCAAATCGTTTGTTGGAAGGTGATGTTACGCTTGAATCAAGTTCTCATAGTAAAATTGATGCTTTTTTGAGCATTGTCGCACCATCGCTCGGAGGATATTCGATTTATATCATCAGAATTATGTATGATATACAAATCTATCCGCTAACTGTGACAACTCTGTTTGAACCAGTTAATCGACCACATGAAATTCATAATGAAGAAGAATTTATTGAATATCTCAAAGCGATTCTGTCTTCTGATAAAGTTAAAAGGATAATTTCATCTCTGCTCACTCAGATAAAATCCGGAGATTTTGACTTTTCATCGAAAAAAGAAAAAGATGACGAAGATATTCCCTTCTGATAGCAGATGACAACTGAGTTCCCCCCGCAAAACACGGGGGGATGTGCTTTTAACTTCTGATAATAGCCATCAAATCTTCAAGCGTTTTCAAGCCTTTGAGTGTTCCGGCTTTGCTGGTGTTAATCAGTTTTGCGCCGATAGCACTGGTATTGTCAATCGTTGCAATAATCGCCACGTTGCCCATATCTCCGGTATCCAATTTCACGCTGTATGTCGTGCCTTTATCGTCAATGATTGACAGATTGACATCGCTGTCTTTGAACCGGGCAGCGGAGCCGTCTTTGACTTTTCCGTAATCCCAGCAGATAAGCCATACGTTTTTCAGCTCATCCAGCTTGGCAAGCCGCATGGTTTCTTCATTCTGACCGCCTTTATCGCCCACGCCTTCATCACCGCTCAACTGCATAAACGGAAACTTGTTCAGATCGCCCAATTCTCCGAAATAAACAAGACCTATTTTGCCGTCTTTGCCTTCATACGCTGCTGCCAAATCAAAATCTGCTGCGGTAGTCCATTTCATAGCAATCATCAACTGCTTGAATCCGCCGACATTTGCCTCTTCGCCTTTTTGTTTGAGTTCCATTGCGTTTGATCTCCTTTAATGGGTTAAGGTTAAAGCGCCATCTCAAAAAAATAATATAATGCAAGGATAACAGATTATCAAACAGATATGCACCATATTGAGCATAACTGTTCAGTTATACATCATTTTCTTTCGGCTCATTTTTTTGAACCCGATTGATATTGATGACAGACGGCGATGCGCCGCTATTGTCAATTTTTGCAATCAGGCACCATTTTCCCGGCTCGTCTGAAATCAGGGGAACTTCGATGACATGCCCCGTATTGCTTTTTACCACAACGCTTCCGTCATATTTTGCAAAATTATCGCCTTTGCTGAGAAATCCCAGAAAGCGGAAAATATTGGTGGCAATCAGCACAGAGTCCAGATGATCCAATTTTGAAATCCGGATATTTTCCTCATTATCTCCGGCAGTATTTCCGACTCCTTCATCTTTATCAAGCTGAATATGGGGAATATCTGTCAGATTGCCCGTATCGGCAAAATACACATGACCGAATTTGCCGTTTTTGGTTTTATAAAATGCGTGCAGATCAAGATCAACCGCCGCTGTCCATCTCAAGGTGGCAACAAACTCCGTGCCGACAAGAGCGGTTTTTTCACCTTTTTGCTTCAGTACTATTTTCTGCTTGAGTTCCATCGGATTGATCTCCTTGTGATGGTTAAGAAATTAAATCTGAATAGTTTTTTAAAAAATATCCTCTGAATGTTTTTATTCGCTTCTCATATAGCAACAGCCTGTTTTAATATGCGTTTCCGATAATCGTTTTTCAATCCTTTTTCAGTGAACACATATACCTCACAATTCAGGAGTTCTTGCAAATCCATCAGCAGTCCGCCTTGGTCAAGCAGAGTACGCCCCTGCTCCAAATTTACCAGAAATCCTATCTGATTCTGATAATTGGGATTCGGATCATCAAATACACGCACATCAGACGCGCCGTGTGTCCGAGCAAGTTGCAGAATTTTTTCACGATTTTCCTGAAGTAATCTTTTCATATCAGAGTTCCCCTCGTTTATTTAATTTTTATGTCGATCTTCAAAGATCAGTAAAATAGCTTCTGCCAAATTTTTTTTACATTCTTCAATAGTTTTTCCCTGACCATTTGCACCTGAAACTTCCGGGCAGTATGCAATATACCAATCCCCGTCTTTTTCGATAACTGCTGTAAAATTATACATAATTTTATCATCCGATTTCTGAGGTCGCTCGAAATGAAGTTCAACCTCCGAAGCTCTGAAAACCCCGGAGGTCATCTTGCAATCAATAAATCCCTTTTTCTTTTGCCGCTTTAAGCCATAGCGGAAACTCCGTCAGCATTCGCTGATAAAGCTCCTGATCTGTGATGGCGTTGATGTCATTGACGGAAAAAAAATTGGCATTGTCAACAACCCGCCCTTTGAGATTATCCAATTTTTCCAAAAAATCAAACGAGCTTTTACCGATTCCTACAAATTGCCAGAAAATCGGATATTTGGAAGCCTCAATGATAGCGGCTTCCGCCTGTTTCTTGTCAGAATTGTCGCCGTCAGTAACAAACAGCACATAAGCGGGATCACCGGCGGTTTTGGTGTATTTTTTGACAATTCGTTTGATAACATCTGCATAAGATGTGCCGCCTCTCATTTTGTAAAAGGCTTTGAGAAGGTCGTTTGTGGTAAATTCAAAGAAATTTTTCTCAAATATCTCTCCGACTTCCTTATCAGACGTATCAAAGAGAAACGCATCTGCCGCGCCGTTATCATCAAACTGCATTGCCATAGCTAAAAGTCTGGCGCAGACCTGCTGAACCGTCCCATCTTCATACAACGGAATCATTGAGCCGGAGGCATCCAGAGACAGCGCAACCCGCGCCTTCTGTTTCTGCAATCCTGCCATGCCTACGGCAAAACCTGCTTTTTGTTTAAGCTCGACGATTCTTGTCAGAGCTTCTTCTTTGGATTTAAGCTGCATGGTGCGGCTCCTTTTTATTTGTTGATAATATCAAGCAGTTGATTGAGATTATTCAACCCCTTGAGCGTTCCGGCTTTACTGCTGTTGGTCAGCGTTGCGCCGACAGGACTTGAATTGTCAATCGTGGCAATGAGCGCGACATTGCCCATATCGCCGGTATCCAGCGTTACATGATAGGTCTTGCCCTTGTCGTCAATCAGCGAGAGCGACACATCGCTGTCTTTGAAGCGGGCAGGCGCGCCGGTTTGGATTTTGCCATAATCCCAGCATGTAATCCAAACATATTTCATGTCGTCCAATTGGGCGATCCGCATACTTTCTTCTTTTTCGCCGCCTTTGTCATCCACGCCTTCATCGCCGCTCAACTGCATATACGGAAACTTGTTCAAATCGCCAAGCTCGCCGAAATAGACGATTCCCTGCTTGCCGGTTTTGTCTTCAAACACGGCTGCCAGATCAAAATCCGCTGCCGTAGTCCATTTCATCGTAACCATCATCTGCTTGAACCCGCCGACATTGGCTTGCGTTCCTTTTTGTTTCAACTCCATCGCTTATCTCCTTAAATAGCGGTTTAAGAAAATATTGTCATGGCACAATGATCGTGTCATTTGATTTCAGAGGAATATTCTGAGTAAAATCTTTATCTTCCACAATTGCTTTATAATTGATGGGAATAACTCGCTGCGCCCCGTTTTCATGCCGGATGACAATGATTTCTTTTCGGGACGCCCATTCGGTGAATCCGCTTGCCATCGCAATTGCCTGAATTACGGTAAGGTTTTTTGTCAGCGGATATTCCGAAGGCTTGATCACCTCGCCCAGAACATAAATTTTCTGGCTTTGCGGATTTTTTACAGAAACAGACACCACCGGATTGACAACATAATCGTTAAGTTTTGCCGCAATCTCGTTTCTGACCTGCAACGGTGTTTTACCGCCGACTTCGACATCGCCCAGCAATGGAAATGTGATCTTGCCATCGCCTCTGACCAGAACTTCTTTGGAAAAATCCGGTTCTTTCCATGTAACGATTTCCAGCACATCGCCGCTGCTGATTTTATAATACATCTGCGGCATATTATCCTGAAAGGGTTTCTTCAGATAGCCAGCCACAACCTCATCATACCCTGTTTTTTCCTTTTTAGCGCCGCAGGAAAACGAAAACACTATCAGAACAATACATATCACGACACTTTGCACTTTGCACTTTGCACTTTCCACTTTTTTTTCACCGTCCTTTGCCGAAAATGACGATTTTTACGGTTTTCAATACGATCATCAGATCCA
The DNA here is from genome assembly GCA_020718925.1 of Desulfonema limicola. Lineage (GTDB taxonomy): Bacteria > Desulfobacterota > Desulfobacteria > Desulfobacterales > DYRC01 > DYRC01. The sequence goes on along the minus strand of DYRC01000032.1, from coordinate 14,516 downwards.
TCAGAAAAGACATATTTTTGATATAAAACAGATCATAGTTGAGTTTTTCTTTGGCATCGTCTTCAGTGGCACCATAGCCGTAGCTGACCTGCGCCCAGCCGGTCAGTCCGGGCTTGACAGTCAGACGCTGCCGATAATACGGTATGGTTTTTTCCAATTGTTTGACAAAGTGTTCCCGCTCCGGTCTGGGACCTACAAAGCTCATTTCGCCTTTCAACACATTCCATAACTGCGGAAGTTCATCTATCCGGGTTTTTCTGAGAATATTTCCTATCCGCGTAATCCGCCGATCATTTTCACCTGCCCAGATAGGTCCGGTAATTTTTTCAGCATTGACAATCATGGAGCGGAATTTGTAAATCTGATAATTTTTTCCGTCTTTTCCCATTCGCTCCTGAGAAAATAATACCGGACGCCGGACATTGCTCCTGGCTTCCCGCGTACGGATATAGTTTTTGACGAGCTTCTGAATGTTTGCCGCGGGGCTCAAGCCTTCTTGGGCGCATAACAGGGCAAATTCATGCCATATCTGCGTTATATCAGACGCCGGTTTGTTGGCTTTTACAAATTCTGTTACGATTTCTTTGAGTTTTTCGCCGACGCTGATATTATCTTCTCTGCACACCATCCCGAACCAGCGATATATATCTTTGACTCCGAGTTCAGGCTCTTTTGAATCCAGCCGGATAAGAATCGCCACGATCAGAATCAGCGGCAACAGCAGAATCAGCATGGTAAAAGATATAACGAGGTCAGTCATGCGTTTTAAAAAATCGCCATGTATAGTTTTTTGAAAGCCTTCGGAAAAAATCAGCCAGCCCGGTTTGATATGCTCCACGCTCAGTTTTCCGGTGAACATCTCATAGAATGTATTTCCATCAAGAATTTCAATCCCGGTTACGCGACAGTCCAGAAGTTCCTGTATCGGCATTTTTCCGCGCCGCTCTTTTATCGCAACGACAATTTTTTCAACATTCAGTCCTTTTGCTATCTCACACAGATGGTTATACTCAGTTTTGGGAAGTATCAGCATCTCTTTTTTATCATCCGGAGATATGTTAAAAAAGCTGAAACATCCCATATTGCATTCCAGCACCGAAGCCGACACGTTATACCCGCTGTCTCTGCGCTTACCGATTTCTTCAAGGATATTCCGAGCCAAATCTCCGGAACCCATTATAATGATATTCTGATTGAACATCCCGCGATTCAGAATCAGGGTATAGCAGAAACGCCATGAAACAATAAACAGAATGACAAAGCCTATGCTGATGACAAAAATGCCTTTTCCGATAATGGTCTGAGGAAAAGCCATATATACCAGCGCAAGCAGAATCGCCGCCGCGCCCAGAGACTGAAGCAGGCGTATGGCAAGTTCCAAAAAGGTGTCCATTATTTTAAGATTGTATAAGTCATTGTAATACAGACAAAGCTGACAGATAGCGGTCATCAGCAGTATCTTGAAGTGCAGATACAGATAATGCTGCCCTTTGAACATCCACCAGCCGCTTCCGAAAATAATCCGGCATGCCAGCATTGCGGACACATATATTGCCACGCCCTCTCCGAGTACGAAAAAAATGTTTCGGATTGGATAATATTGTCTGAAAATTCTTAACATCTTACCCCTCCCCCAACCCCTCCCCGAAACGGAGAGGGGAGTTTTCCGCTCTCCCCAACCCCCTCCCCGAAACAGAGAGGGGGAGTTTTCCGCTCTCCCCCCTTCCCTTTCAGGGAAGGGGGGACGGGGGGGTTAGGTCAGTTACTTTCTTTTGACATATTTATGATACAGATTGTAAGTAGATGATCGGGTGTCAAACCAATTGATGATAATTCCCATCACCTTATCTCTGCCAATGATTTCTATCAGCTGATCCACCATGCGCTGCGTGGTGCTTCCGTATTTGATGACGATAATCACGCCGTCCACCTGCCTTGCAATCACGCTGGTTTCCGGCATCAGATTCGGCGAAGGCGAATCTATCAGAACACAGCGGTCAGAATATCTTGTCGTTACTTCTTTAAGCAGTCCTATCATTTTATTTGAAGACAGCAGTTCGGAAGGGTTATCCGGGGGCATTCCTCCTGGCAGAATCGTCAGGCGCTTCAGCTTTGTTCTGAGCAGCAGGGATGATAAAAACACATTATGCTCATTGAGATATTCGCTTAAACCCGGAACGCTGATAAATTCTTTGGGATTTGCTTCGTCAAAATGAGTCCCGTAAGAAAGATATTCGCTCAATCCCGGAACGTCGTCCTCATAGCCGAAAAATTTGTGAATATTGGGTCTTCTCAAATCACAGTCCATCACGAAAACGTACTTATCAATATTCTGAGCAATACTGGCTGCCAGATTGGCGCATATAAATGTTTTCCCTTCTTCGGGGGCAGGGCTGGTAATCATAATGGAACGCGGGGCTTTTCCCGATACCGGAAACAGCAGCTTGGTTCTGAGCATCTTGAACTGTTCTGCCTCAAAAGACTGCGGCTTATGATAGGTTAAGAGATTCGCGTTGATCTCACCGCTGGGTTCAATGTGATATTCTTCGGAGTCTTCGGAGTCTTCCGATAGCTCAAATTCTTTGGTATCCGGCAATTCGGAGTTCTCATCCGATGGGAAAAATTTCGTTTTTACTTTTTTAACTATGTCAGCAAGTTTTATCAACCGCGCCACCTTGAATTATATTTTTTTCCCGATAACTTTCCTTACGATATCCAACATCGGTTCCACGCCTTTCACCGCTAACAGCGTAAATACCGTGAATAAAATACCCGCAACCATTGCAGAACCGATACTGAGCAACTGATTGATCTTCCGCTTCATCATATCTTTGCGATCATAAGCTTTGGGAATAGTCGCCAAGACCGGAATATCCAACAACGGCTCGACATCTTCCGCACGTTTTAAGGTATTATCCATAAAATCCAGCAAAAAAGCAATGCCTATTCCGATCCCCAATCCTGCCACGTTAAAAATAATCAATAATTTCATAATGTCAGGTGATACAGGCTTTTCAGGCTTTTTGGCTTTATCCAATATTCTGAACTGCTCGCCTTTTGCACGGCGTTCCATATCCAGCGCAATATCCGCTTCCAGTTTCCGGTTCGACAGTTCGCTGTAATATTTTTGGATACTGCTGTAATCCCGCATCAGCGACATCATTTCCTGATCCCGTTTTGGCGTTACAGTCACCCGATGCTCATATTCTTTGGCTTCTTTTTCCAATTTTGCGATTTCTTCCTCAATGTTCGCTATTTCAGCAGCTCTCTTCAGCCGTTTTTCTTCGGTATCCTGCAACAACCCTTTTTTTGTATTTTTCACCTCATCGCCGAACGCGCTTTTTGAAGATACGGCAGCCTCATTGGCAAGCTGAAGTTTATCCGCTTCAACAGGGTCTTCTGCCGGTTTGTTTTTAGCGAGTTCTTTTTCTTCGGCTTTTTTCTTTTCATCTTCTTTGGACATGTCAGCTTCAAGATCATCCATCATCTTTTTCATTTTCAATACATCCGGATGACGCGCCGTATATTTCAGCCGTGCGCCTTCATACTGATCTCTGAGCTTTTTCAACATGGAATTTCTATCCGATTCCCCGGAAGAAGCGCCCGACGGACCAGGAATTTCCGTATCATTATCAAGAATAGGCATGGAAGGAATATTCAATGCAGTCTGCTGCTCCATAACATTAATCTGTTCTTCAAGCAGCGACAGCTTGTTTCTGGTTTCTTTCTCAAAGTCCGCCATTCTGTTTTTCGCATCGCGTAAAGCCAACTGTCTTTCCGTCACTTTTTGCTGAAGCCGGTCTAATACTTTTTCATTGGAACTGAGCTGCTCAGGAAGTTCGCCCATGTGCGCTTTTCTGAACTCTTTGACTTTTTCTTCCACATCTGTGAGCTTTTTCCGCATATCCGCCTGCTGACCATCCAGAAATTCAACCGTTCCGATAGCTCTTTGTTCTCTGAGTTCCAGATTTTTATCAATAAACGAAGACGCCAGCGTATTCACCACATTCATCACCATTTCAGGCTCTCTGCCTTCAAATGAAATGGAAAACGCATCCGCGCCCCTTCTCGCCGCTTTGGTAACTTTGACCGTAATCTGCTTTCTTAAAGAACCCACTTTGTCTTCAAGATACATTTTTGCATACTGAGGACCTGTGAAAAGGTTGAATTTATCAATAATTCCTTCGAGATTGGTTTGGCTCAACACCTGTTCCTGAAGTGTTACCACCCTTTCTTCAATATCAGAATCCATCAGCGATTGAACATATTTGGAAGGCACTCTCTGAGGCTCGACCAGAATTGACGTGATCGCCATGTATCTTCTGGGAAGTTTTATCGAAAGCGTGATGCCGATCACCATAGAAATGCAGAACGGAATGATGATAAACCATCGGCGTTTCAGGAGCATTTCGACATAATAATCTATATTGATTGATTTTTTGCCGTCTTCATCAGCCATGTTTATCTCCTTATAACAAGAATGTTATTCGGAATATTATGTATAATAAAAAAGATTTGCAAGAAAAATCTGAAAATACAAACGGCAGGAAAAGCTCCCTGCCGTTATTATATCATCGTTTTCAATCAGATAACTGATTTTTTTCTGAGCCGGGCAAGTCCTAGCATACCCATACCTAATAACAGCATACTGGCAGGTTCAGGACTAGGACTGAGTTCAACCACCAGATCATTGAAATCTCTGTCGCTCGTATCTGACTGACTGAAATCATTATCCTTGAACTTATACGGTTTATCTTCCCATGCAAGAACATAATTTCCGATGGTGTTGCCTGCATGTCCGCTGTTGCCGATAATTTTCCAAGTCGTCAGGTGATCCTGTTTATCCGGGTTCTGACTTTCAAGGCTGCTCCACGGACTTCCGCTCAGATTCGGATCATCCAAAAATACAAATTGGTCAGTTATCGTAAATGATCCGGTATAAGAATAGTTGGTCGAAGCCGTTGAATTATCAAAGTTATTGGCATCTCCTGCCGGAACTGTGAATAACCAATTCGGCGTTCCGCCCGGATATGCCGCATAACCGAAGGTCTGCGAATAGCCCGCGTATTTTGCCTGTGCCATCATGGAGAGCGGCTGCTCATCTGCTGAAAAACTCCATATCTGATCAAGGCTGTCGTCTATCCGCTCCAAGTTGCTCAATCCGTACAGCCTGTCCAAAATGCCTCCGGGCTGTGCAAGCGTGGTGAGAACCCCGTCTCCGCCCAGCGGATTGATAAAGGTTTCAGTTGCCACTGCATTTCCTGAAAAGCATAGAAATGCTGCCATTGCTATCGCTGATATTTTCAATAATGTATTCATGGCGATACCTCCTAAGTGAGACTACGGTTTAGGAGAATCGGCTTTTATAAAACAAAAAAAGCCAAATCACCCGTTCAAAGGCAACCCGGCTGTCCTGACATCAGGATCCGCGGCTTTCCGTCCCCACCTCACGATGGGTTTGGCTTTGGCTTTCAGATAAAACACATGATATTGTGTTTCATATACTTTAAATATACAATAAAGCTGAATTTGAGCTTGTAAAGGGGTGCGGATAATTTTTTTGTTTTCATCTGTTTTTATAACGCTTATGAGGCTGCCCGGAGTTTGCAGACTCTTTTGGAAAATAACAAGGCATAAGGTATGAAATTTCTTTATTCACAATTTGAGTCATTTGTGCCTGTTTTTGCATGGACTCAGAGGCGGCGTATATAGACCGCGCCGCTCAGTCATGAATCTCAGGCTGCACGGCGCGGAGTGTATTGAGGTGAAATTTTATGTCGGGGGGTTATTGCGTTTTTACGCCATCCTTCAGACTTCTTCTTAAAATCTTGCCCACATTGGTTTTCGGCAAATCTTCTTTAAATTCGATTTCCGTCGGCCACTTATATTTGGCAAGCTTGGTCTGGCAATATGCCATCAGTTCTTCCTGCGTGGCGGTTTCTCCGGGTTTCAAGACCACAAACACCTTAGCCGCTTCTCCCCGATGCGGATGCGGAATTCCCACAGTGCAAGCTTCCCGAACTTTGGGGTGCTCAAAAAATACTTCATCAATTTCACGCGGATACACATTGTAGCCGCCTGAAATAATCATGTCTTTTTTGCGATCCACAATATAAAAATAACCGTCTTTATCCATCTGAGCAATATCACCCGTGCGAAGCCAGCCGTCATCTGTCAGAACATTGGCGGTTTCTTCGGGCATATTCCGATAGCCCTTCATCACCTGAGGACCTTTGATCAGAAGCTCGCCTGATTCGCCGACCGGCATATCCATATTCGGATCATGCAGCGCGGTAATCCGGCACAGGGTATCAGGAATCGGAATGCCGATGCTGCCGACCTTGCGCTTTGCAGGATTGAACGGGTTGACATGCGTAACCGGCGAGGTTTCGGTCAGCCCGAATCCCTCTACAATCACTGCCCCGGTTTTTTCTTCAAAGGCTTTGATAACTTCGACCGGCAAAGGCGCGCTTCCTGAAAAACAGCCCTTGATTGAAGTCAGATCAACATCTTTGATGCTCGGATGATTGAGCATTCCGATATACATGGTCGGCACAAGCGGGGCAAAGGTCGGCTTGAATTTTGAAATCGCTTCGATCAGCTGCTCAGGCTGGGGTTTCGGCACCAGCACATTTCCCCATCCGCAATAAATGGGCAGATTCATTGCCGTTGTCATTCCGAATACATGAAAAAACGGCAGCGCGCCCAGCATAATTTCCTGTCCCATGCCAAAGGTCGGGAACCACTTGCTGACCTGCTGCACCTGTCTGCTTAAATTTCCGTGCGTCAGCATCACGCCTTTGGAAACTCCGGTCGTTCCGCCGGTGTATTGATACATGGCAACATCGTCAAAAGACAACTCAGCCTTGGGCGGATTCGGGGAATATTTTGCCAGCATTGCTTTCCATTTATATACATTCGGCGCGGACTTGACATCTGCTGCCATTTTTTTCTTTTTACCCACAAACGGAAATAAAAGATTTTTGGGAAAAGGCAGATAATCGCCGATGGAGCTATACACAATCTGTTTAATCTGGGTTTTAGGTCTTAAATCAATCATCCGATTTCCCAGCAAATCCAGCGTAACTAAGACCTTTGATTCCGAATCGTTGAATTGATGTTCCAATTCCCGATCTGAGTATAGGGGATTGTTCATCACTGCAATGCCGCCGATTTTCAGAATTGCATAATACGCAATTACACAGGGGATAATATTCGGCAGCAAAATCGAAACGCTGTCGCCTTTGTTAATTCCGAAATCGCTCAGACACGCGGCAAAACGATTCGCCATGTCGTCAAGCTGCTGATAGGTTACATGATAGCCCTGAAACGTCAGCGCCTTATTATTCGGAAAATTTTTTGCCGATCTTTCCAAAAAGCCGGTAACGCAGACATTTTCATACGTTACGGTTTCCGGTATACCGGGTTCATACTTCTTCAGCCAAGGCTTGTCCTGATAACGGATCTCTTCTGTCAAGGTGCGCCTCCCTTTCTGATGGGGTGTTGTATTTTTTTCATGCTTGAAATTCAGTTCTTTGTCAATGAATGAATGTTCATTCATTTTTAAGTTTATCTATATACACTGTATGAAAAAAGAAAGAAAGAAAAAAATGATAAAATCCCTCCCCCTGCCCCAACCCCTGCCCCAACCCCTCCCCGAAACGGAGAGGGGAGTTTTCTGATGTCTCCCCCTTCCCTTTCAGGGAAGGGGGTCGGGGGGTTAGGTGAGTTTGCAGATAAAAAAAATTTCCTATCTTAATTTTTTTCTTGACTTCGGGACAAAAAATATTTATATAAGGGTTTCAACATTGATTGTTCCTCAGTAGCTCAGTCGGTAGAGCAGGTGGCTGTTAACCACCGTGTCCGTGGTTCGAGTCCGCGCTGGGGAGCCAGAATATAATGGCTGTAAGAATATCACTTCTTACAGCCTTTTGTATTTTGTGAAAAAAATAAGTAACCATCAGCAAATTCTTCGGTATTTTGTAGGGGCAATCCCCTGTGATTGCCCATCTGCGTGGGTAAGCACAGGGGCTTACCTCTACCATATTGCCGGAAAATATATGATCGGGTACTTAATCCGGCGGCGGCTCAGATTCGGGGGCAACCGCAAATAATTGCCCCTATGGAATCTGAGCGAATACCTATTTTTCAAGCGCAATCTTCAACACATCCGTCATTTTGTCCGCAAAAAGAAATTCGATTTCTTTCAGCACTTTTTTGGGGATGTCTTCTTCCAAATCTTTCTGATTCCATTTGGGCAGCAGCACGGTTTTGATGCCTGCCCGATGCGCCGCAAGCACTTTTTCCTTGATTCCGCCGACCGGCAGCACTTCGCCCCTCAATGTAATCTCGCCGGTCATGGCAAAATCTTTGCGGATAGGTTTATCCGTAAGCAACGATACCAGCGCGGTCAGCATGGTAACGCCTGCGGACGGTCCGTCTTTGGGAATCGCGCCTGCCGGAATATGAATATGAATGTCGTGAGTTTCAAAAAATTCTTCATCAATATTAAGGCTTTTGGCTTTGGAGCGGATAAAACTCAAAGCGGCAGTTGCCGATTCTTTCATCACATCGCCCAATTGTCCGGTTAAGGTCAGCCCTTTTTTGCCTTTCATAGCAATCGCTTCGATAAACAGAATTTCGCCGCCTGCCTGAGTCCATGCAAGCCCTGTTGCCACGCCCGGAACTGAGGTTTTGGCTTTGGTTTCAGGCATGAATTTCACAGGACCGAGGTATTTGGGAATATTGACAACATTGATGGTTACGGCTTCTGCCTCACCTTCGGCAATTTTGCTGGCAACACCCCGGCACACCGAAGCAAGTTCACGCTCCATATTTCTGAGACCGGCTTCGCGGGTATAACCGCCGATAATATGGCGAACCGCGCCCCGGCTGAACACAATCTGACCGTTTTTCAACCCGTGTTCCTTACGCTGACGAGGAATCAGATACTTATTGGCAATTTTGATTTTCTCATCTTCGGTATAGCCAAGCAGTTGCAGTACTTCCATTCTGTCGCGCAATGCCGGAGGAATCGTATCCAAAATATTTGCTGTGGTAATAAACATAACTTTGGACAAATCAAACGGCACATCTAAATAATGATCTGAAAACGAATAATTCTGTTCAGGATCCAGAACCTCAAGTAATGCCGCAGACGGATCTCCTCTGAAATCCGCGCCGACTTTATCAATTTCATCCAGCATGAAAATCGGATTGTTGGTTTCTGCCCTGCGAATGCCCTGAATGATTCTGCCCGGCAGCGCGCCGACATAAGTGCGCCGATGCCCCCGGATTTCTGCTTCATCCCGCACCCCGCCCAAAGAAATCCGCACGAATTTTCTGCCGAGTGCGCGGGCTATCGAATGACCAAGCGAAGTTTTGCCGGTTCCCGGAGGTCCTGCAAAACATAAAATCGGTCCTTTGGAATCCGGATTGAGTTTTCGGACTGCCAGATATTCCAAAATACGCTTCTTGGCTTTTTCAAGCCCGAAATGATCGTCATCCAGAATTTTCCGGGCTTTTTTAATATCCAGCGCATCTTCTGTGGATTCATTCCACGGCAGCGCGGTGAGCCAATCCAGATAGGTAGAGGATACCGTGTATTCCGAAGAAGACGGGTGCATTCTGGAAAGGCGGTTCAGCTCCCGATCCGCTTCTTTTTTAGCGATTTCGGGAAGTTTCTTAGCTTCGATTTTAGCCCGGTATTCATCAATTTCAACCGTGCTTTCATCTTTGTCGCCCAACTCTTTTTTAATGGCGCTCAGTTGTTCGCGCAGATAATATTCGCGCTGACGCTGATCCATATCGCCTTTAACCTGAGTCTGAATTTTGTTGCCAAGTTCAAGGATTTCTAACTGATATGTTACCAGCTTCAGAACTTCCTGAAGCCGAAGCTTCACATCGTCCATTGCAAGAACTTTCTGCTTTTCCTCAGCCGTAGAATTGATCGTCGAAGTAACCATATCCGCAAGGATTCCGGGATCAGTGATGGATTTTGCAACGCCCGCGACTTCCTGCGGCATTCCCGGAGAAATTTCGACAATCCGGGTGAACATCCCAAGAATATTGGATATCATCGCCTCAACTTCTTTATCACGTTCAAATTTATCATAAAGCTGTTCTATATGCCCCATCTGATAAGGCTTGCCTTCGATAAAATCGCTGATCCTGAAACGGCTGATGCCCTGCACCAGCAGTTGCGCCCGGTTATCTTCGGTTTTTGCCATTTTAAGAATCAATGCGGCGGTGCCGATGTCATAAAGGTCTTCCGCGCCGTAAAGGCGTTTTACGGCATTGGTTTTTGCCACCACCAATCCGATCATGCGGTCTTTGCTCATGGCTTCGTCAATAAGTTGAATAGATTCGCCCTGCATGACCACCAGCGGCAAAACCATTTTCGGGAAAAGCACTGCGTCAAATAAAGGGAGAATCGGGAGAATTTCCGGAAGCTTTCCGGATTCGACTGTTGGTGATTGCTGTTCTGTCATGCGTACCTCCGCTTAGTCCTCAATATGTATCTTATGAGTCTTGTCTGTTCGTATCTTGGCAAGCCGAATCTGAAGAAGCCCGTTCATATAAGATGCGCTTACCACTTCCGGGTCAACCAGAGACGGGAGAAACAAAATGCGCTCAAATCCGCCGTAACGGATTTCCGCAAGCCGATATGTGGAGTTTCTCACCCGCGGGACCTCCTTGCGATTGCCGGAAATCCGCACGGCTTTGGCATTGATCTCCACTTCCAATTCTTCTTTATCAACTCCGGCAATTTCGGCGACAATCATAATCTCTTCCGGCGTTTCATACATATCCATCGAAGGATTCCATGTACGATCCGAAAGCTTGAATACCGGATTGACAGCGCAGAACATCTCTTCAAGCGTCTGTTCAAACCGGCATTCCAAATCTTCAATGGCATTTCCGAACCTTATTTTGATATAATCCATACTCAGGCTCCTGAATGTTAAAATATCTTTAGGGTTACACTTTGACAGATGATAATTCTTATCATACTGAATTGCAAGAGATTTGACAGTGATTTGATATGACCGGTATGAAAAAAAATTGCAGAATCGACAAAATTTGTAGGTTTTTGCTACAAAATTTGTGAGTTTTCGTCTTAAAACAAATATAATTCAAATCATAATTTTATAAAAAATAGTTGATTTTAAAATGTAATTCTGTTATAAAATCAAAACTGTATTAATTTGGCATAAATTGTGCATTGAAAATATTCAAAATTCTTGCGATTCGGATTTGAAATTTAAGGAGGGTATTATGAAAACAAATACAAAACATCTCTTGAAAAGAGAAGAAGG
>DYRC01000032.1:0-3098 GCA_020718925.1 Desulfonema limicola | reverse complement strand
GGAAGAGGCGGAGAAAGGTGTTTTTTGGGGGGATTAAGTTAAAAGATATGCCAGTCATAAGCAGATTTTTAGGAATCATTATAACGATGTACTGGGATGACCATTTACCGCCGCATTTTCATGCTAAATATGGTGAATATGAAATCACAATAAATATTCATACAGGATTGGTCGAAGGCAAATTTCCCAAAAGAGCATTACGTCATGTACTGGAATGGTATGATTTACATAAAGAAGATCTGCTGGATAATTGGGAACTTTGTCGTAACAGTAAATTACCGAAAACTATCGAACCTTTGGAGTAGCAGCAATGTTTCTGCATATAATTGAAGCAAAATATATATCTGATTATAAAATTGAAGTTGCTTTTAATGACGGAAAAAAAGGCATAGCTGATTTATCAGATGCGTTGAACGGAGATATTTTTGAGCCATTGAAAGATAAATCTGTTTTTGCACAATTAAAGATTGATAAGGAATTAGAAACAATATCATGGGCAAATGGGGCGGATATTGCTCCTGAATATGTTTATTTTCAAGCATTTAAAAATCATCCTGAATTTCAGGAATTATTTAAAAAGTGGGGATATGTTGATAAATTGGACATAAGAAGTAACAGAAGCTTTAGAGGCTAAACGGCATCTTTATGGCTAAAATCAATGCTTTGATAAAAGAAAAAGTCGGTTTATTTTTAGAAAGATTAAGCGACAACGGTATAACACCTGAAAAAGCTTATATTTTCGGTTCTTATGCAAAAGGTGTTGAAAACAGACTGAGCGATATTAATGTAGCAATTGTTTCTTCCAAATTGAGTAATGACAGATTCAATGAACGAATCCGATTGATGAAAATAGCAATTTCCGTTGACAGCAGAATAGAACCCGTTCCTTTCAATTCAGCGACTTTTATTGAAGAAGACCCTTTAGTTTGGGAAATACTTACAACCGGTACGCTTTTATGAGTAAAAAATTAAAATTAGATGATATTGACGTAACCATCTGTACAAGAGACCTGTATTTTCAAGAACTATTAAAACAAGATGCTGAGAAAGAAAATTATTCAGAATCAACCTTTTTATCTTCTGCGCCGATTGATATTGGCTATACTGATGCAAGGATGTTAGATGGTATAATTGCGGGGAAAAACGGATCAGAATTATGAAACCTGAATCTATAGAAAAGCAGTTGATGACATTAGATGAAGATGAAAAAGAACTCCTTGATTCTATTGAAAATGACGAATGGATTCCTAACTATGAAACTTCAGAGCAGTTTGAACGCAGAAAAACTGAATTGATGGAATCTGCACGGGAAGAAGTTGTTATCCCTTGTCGAAGTGGTGAAACATTTGCTATAACGCCTAAAGCTTTATCGTTGAAATCGCCTTTTGATATACCCGGTTTGAATACCGATATAACTCGAAATGAAATTATAGATGCAATTCGTGAATCAAGAGCCAGTAGTCAATATTGTGAGCCACTATCCGATTAGGATAATAACATGGGATGAAGAAAATAAAAAGATAATGGTACAATATTTTTCAGATACAGACACTTTGCTGATGATGCTTAATGATAATCCTGTCGCGGAAACGCGGGATTTTAATGAAAATACTCTTATAGATGTAGATGAGAATGGCAATCTGGTTAACATCACCATTGAACATGCCAAAGAGCGAGCAGGTATTCCGAATTTTTCTTATCAGCTTGCAGCTTAGTTTGATGAAAGCTGCACGGGAGACAAATGCCATACAGTAATTTCAAAACAATAGATGATGTCAGAGAAAAATTAGGCGTAAAAATTCGTTCCGGTGAGTCATTATTTTATAATACATAATTGCAGGAATCTGAATTATGTCGTACGGTAATTTCAGTACTTATGAAGAAGCAGCCACAAAATTCAGAATAAAACTCAGAGAAATTTCGTTCGTACAGGAAAAAGAAATTGCTGTAAAGCCGGATATTCTTGAATTTATAAAAGAAAATCTGAGTCTGAGAAGAAATTATATTACTGAAAACGCAATTTGCGAGAGTATCATTTCGCCTATATTGACGGTGATTTCCAAACATAACAATTTGCCTGTGTGGTCGCATGTCCGGTTTGATGTATCGCCGGAAGAAGGATTAGCAGGTATTTCTGATTTTATCATTGCTCCGGCATCTGATATTGGCACGACTTTTGAAAAGCCAGTGATATGTGTAGCCGAAGCCAAAAGAGAAAATTTTAATGAAGGCTGGGCGCAGGCGATTGCAGAAATGGTGGCTTCTCAGAGATTTAACGGAGATGAAAATATTGAAATATTCGGAATTGTTACCACAGGAAATATTTGGCAGTTCGGGAAGTTGCAGCAAAATATATTGACTATGGAAATTATTTCTTATTCCTCTATGGAAAATCTTCAAAAACTGATGAATATAATTAATTGGTTATTTGGTGAAGCTTTGAGAAATATAGCATATCTGAAGGAAAATGTATGAGTTACAGTGATTTTACAATGGATATGCTGAAAAAGAAATTCGATCTGAAATTCATTTATGACAGACAGTTATTTCCGATTATTCCCAAACATGAAATATCCTCAGAGTTAAAAAGTTTTTTATCCAAATATAAGCCGCTTGCATTGGCAATTGATACGGAAAAAGCAAGATCGGAATATATTATCGCACCGATTCTTGGAGAATTGAAAATCAATCATAGTAATAGTGTCAGTCTGTTTTCAGGCATTGAGTTCAATGTTGACAAAGAGGATGGGCTGAACGGACGATGTGATTATATTATTTCAAAGTCTGATGACCAATATTACCTGACATATCCGATTATTGTAATGGTCGAAGCAAAAAATGATAATATCAAGAAAGGGATTCCTCAATGTATAGCGGAAATGGTAGCTGCTCAGAAATACAATCTGCAAAACAATAATCCGGAAGAATCGGTTTATGGCTGCATATCTACCGGAACAAATTGGAAATTTTTAAAAATTCAAAACAGAGAACTTTATATTGACACTGATGAATATTATATTGATTCGCCAGATAAAATTATGGGTATCCTGATAAAAATATGTATAGGGGAATGCGAACATACTATATGAGTGATTTTT
>DYRC01000283.1 GCA_020718925.1 Desulfonema limicola | reverse complement strand
CCTTTCGATGAGTTTGCTCTTATACAGTAGTTCAGATGAATATCAGGTTGATGTGGGGATGTCAAGAAAAAAATAAAGTCCGCTTGCAATTATGCAAATATCGGAAATTTATCAGGAAAATTTGAAAGTTTGGATTGCTATCCTGATGATTGCCGTCTTTTCAAAGCCTGTCATAATCTTCAGGCGGCACGTCCGGAACCTGAGACAGAACCGTTGAAAAACCTTTTCCGGTTGCCCGCATTGCCCTTTCTTCCAGATAAGGATCGGGAATCATAAGAAAGAGCTTCTGAGCCAATGATGCCGCAACGATTTCATCAATCGGAATATGTTGCTTTTCTGAAAATTCCCAAACTTTCCGGTGCAGTTTGTCAGGTATTTTTATCTTCAGCTCGATCATGGAATTTCTCCTATTTTCTGCAAAAATTCCTTCGGAGTTATCGTATGAACTCCGAAATTTTTTGCCCGTTTGAAGTTGCCTGTGTTATAGGTGACAATATAATCTGCTGATGAAGAAAAAGCCAGTTCAAGTATGAAATCGTCATCAGCATCTTTCAGATAAGGACGCAACAGATAAAAAATTGAGTATCGGTTTGCTGCTGAGACGAGGTCGTCAATAAATTTGTCAATTACAGACATATCCTTGTCCTGTCTGTGTATTTCTCTTTTCAATACTGATTCATATTCAAGTATAATCGCTGTGGATACGTTAATCTGCCAGCGTTCATCATTGTGCTGCAATAGCTGTATCAGGCGATAAGATGCTCCATGTATGGAACGTAATGCAGCAACCAGAATATTTGTATCCAGAATAACCTGATATATTTTCAAATTCATTATTCTATCCGATAAACCTCATCCGAAGATAGATAGATAGATAGATAGATAGATAATCAATATGTTGTGGTGGTTATTGTTCATTAATACCTCATCTTGAATAAGGTTTTAAATCATTTTCAATCTCTTGCAGAATCTCCCGAATTTCTTCCGATGTTATATTTTCTTTATCGGATTTTGCATATATCAATAACAGACAGATACGGGTTTTTGCTATATCTTCAACATAGTAGAGAAGACGATAGCTGCCGCTTTTACCACGCTTTGAATCCGAATTTTTTATCCGAAACTTCCTTACACCGAGAGCACCCGGGATAAGAAGACGATAGCTGCCGCTTTTACCACGCTTTGAATCCGAATTTTTTATCCGAAACTTCCTTACACCGAGAGCACCCGGGATAAGCATTCAGAGATTCGGATTTTCCAGCAATACTTCAATAGCAAGTTTCACATCTTTTCTGACAGACGGATACCGTTTTAATACTTCGCCTGAAAGAAGTACAAAAGACGACTTCATAATTCATCAAGCGCGTATCTCCAGTTATCACAGGCTGCTGCTGTTCTGACCTCGCCCAGTATTTTTTCAAGCAGACCGGAAACTATCAGTAAATTGTCTTCTGATTCGGATTCTCTGTGCATCAGATTATCAAGAATCATCTCAACTTTCCTGAATGAGTCCATATCTACCATAACTGCTTTTGCATGATGATTTTCATACACCACAGGAAATCGGTCTTCTGACCAGAATTTTTCAGGTATCATTTTTCACATCCTTAAACCAAAAAACGCCTTCAGGCATAATTTACCCAAAGGCGTATCTGACACGAATCGCATCAACACATATCAACTGGCAACCCGGCTGTCATAGCATCCGCCTTCAGACCCGCAGCTTTGCGTCCCCGCCTTTCTACGGGTTTGCTATTATACAGTAGTTTGAATGCTTATCAGCTTGATATGGGGGATGTCAAGAAAAAGAAAAAAATGAGCACGGATAAAAAAATCATCAGGATGCTCAGACAGGAATCAACCCGCCTGAGCATTTTTACCGCTATTTCACTGTTTTCGCATTCAGAACCATCATAATATCCGCCACCGTGATACATCCGTCATCATTCACATCAAAGAAGGCATCATACTTCTGCTGTCCTTTGCAGGAATTCCAATGTTTTACCAGCATTGCCACATCGGTGTTGTCCGTCATACCATCGCCGTTGAAATCATAGCTTTCTGCACTATTCAGCGATCCGATGGTCGGAGGCTGTACTGCTGCTGATATTGTCGTCGTCAGGATCTGACGGGGCGTAATATTAACGGGGATTTCAGATGATGAGATTTCCGCACCGCCCTGATAGGTCTTAATCGTCAGCACACCCTGAGCCGTTGTCTTACCCTGAACAGCGACCCGGTAGTTTCCGGTATTCAGATTCGGCAGCGTAACGATCTGAGTTCCGTCAGCTTTCATCTCAAATTCCGCGCCGGAAATCCATCCGCCGTCTTTACCCATGACTTTTCCTGCCGGATCATAAACCAGCAGCGCTGCCGGAATATTCAGCGATACAGTCATACTCAGCGTATCAGCACTCGGAGCCGGAGATTCGACATGCTCCAGAATTGCTCTGCCCAACTCCGAAGTCCGCCAATCGCTATCGCGTCTGCTTCTTGCTGTTCTGCTGCTTCTGAGTTCATCTATGGACGGAATATTTCCGGTCGCGCCGGTAATCTGAATAATCAGATCGTTGAAATCCAAGTCAGATGCCGCCGCATCCTTGTCCTCATAAGAATAAGCTTTGCCCATGCCGTTGACATCCGCCATCTGACCGACAGACATGCCGTAAGCCGAAGTCTGAGATACCATAGAGAACAACGGGCGTTTGTTCGGATCCGTTATTGCCGGATTCTGAGCAAGCGAAGTAAAGGTTGAGTTCGGCACCAGCACCGTAGCAAAACAGGATCCCGGTTTCATGGCAAGGCTTTTCACGCCGTTGTAATCTCCCGCGTTCCAATCTTTGATTTCGCCGCCGAGCAGCCCGCTGAATCTCGCGCCTTCGGATAAATCCGAAAATACCGGATAGCCCTGCTCGGAGTTTGACAGAACCCGTTTCACGGCTTCTGCGATAAATTCAGCAGAACCGGGCGTTAAGTTTTCCATTCCGGCGATGTCGAATATTCCGAATTCGCCCTGATATTTGCCGCCATCATAGAGCCAGTCAATCCTGACAAGTCCGGAGTCTCCCACCGTGAACGCGCCTTTTGTCAGACAGCCGGTCTGTCCCGCCACTTCAACAGTATCTTTTGCAACCGCAACGGTTTTACTATCCAGTTTGGCAAGAACATCAAACTGATAAATCCCGGGAACAAGCCCTTTGTAAGTGATGTTGAAGTCAAAACTCCGATCTGAGGAGCGATCAAAGTTGTTCGTAATTGCAGCGGGTGAAAGTTCCGCGCCCAATCCTGCATCTTTTCCGGAGAATACGAGTCTGACTTCTTTGTCTTCGGCAAAAGCTGATTTTAAGGCATCATCAATAATTTTTACAATGCCGCTGATACCGCTGTCATCAGATACAAATACTTTACCGCCGGTGGCTGTTGTGATGGCTGTTGCCTGACCCGCAAGATTACTATATTCTACTGTCATTACTCCGAAATCATCAACAACTTTAAATCCCCGATCTAAATAGTTAAGATCAACAGCTTCCACAATAATATCTTGAGATTTGAGCGTTGCGATAACATCGCTCAATCCTATACGGCTGGGATAAGACGAGTCAAGCTTACCATCATGTCCGGGACAATCTCCGAACCAGATGATAATCCGAACAGAATCCTTGCGCCAGCTTGTTTTTGATGCCACTTCACTGAGTGCGTACAGATTTGATTCAGGAGCATCATTACCCCATCCCAGAGAAAGTGCATTTATGGCATTTTTGACACTTTCAGCATTGTTTGTAATGTCCTGAAGTTGCCGATATGCAACATCATCCTTTCCGCCATAGCCTCCTACCGGAAAATCCTGATAATAGCCCACGCCGAAGGATACATCCCCCATCTTTGAAGCATTGCTGAGAATTTCAGAAGCATTAACCTGTGCGGCTTGAATTGTCTTGCCCATACTTCCGGTAGTATCGAAAAGAAAGAAGATATCGATCTTAGCCTTAGCCGAACTTACCTCTTTTGTAATCGTTACTGTCCGCTTGACAGAAACAGTTTCACCTATTGCTATCTTAGCGTTAAACGAGTTCGGAACAACCGAATCTGCCCATACTGCCATCGGACAAAACACCGACAGCGCCACTGCCGACAAAATTGCAAGTATCAGACCTGCGTGGTTTCTGCTTTTCCTGATCATGTTTTTTCTCCTTGTTTAAAAAAAAATGGTTTTGAACGATTCACATCCTCATAAATTAATAATATGTCAGTTTTTCAAGTTTGTGACAGACGGATTGAAAAAAAATAAAAAAAAAACGCCCCTGAGCCTCATCAGCCCGTTGGCGTTGATAATTCATGTATTCAGGTATTGCTCAAGCCGCCGAAGCCCCTGGGCAGTGGAGACTTTGGGAACATAGCCCAACTCTTTTTTGGCAGCACGGATGTCAAACCAATGAGAAGTCGCAAGCTCTTCTGCCACAAAGCGGGTCATGGGCGGCTCACCGTTGAGATGAAACAGCGTATAAATCCACTCAAAGATCGCGCCGAGCATACCTGCGGTTTTCAAAGAAACAGAGCGGGTTATGGGCGGATGTCCGCCTGCCTTCAGAATGGCGTTGACCATATTCCACAAGGCAATCGGCTCATCCTGACTGATAAAATAAATTCTTCCCGAAAGCTCCGGATGGGTTTTAAGTTTTTCATCTGCCAAAATATGCGCGTCTGCCGCGTTATCAATGTAGATCGTATCTACCCGATTATTGCCGTCTCCGATTTTTCGCAGACGTTTGGCTTTTGCCAAAATTCGGGGAACAAGATGATTATCGCCGGGTCCCCAGATCAGATGCGGACGCAATATGACCGCGTTCAAGCCTTGTTTTGCGGCAATTAAAACCCGCTGTTCGGCAAGAGCTTTGGTTTTGGGATAATGGGCATGATATGCAGCCGGGTACGGAACAGATTCGTTCACGCCTTCCATGTCTTTTCCGTTGAAAATCACGCTCGGAGAACTGGTATAAATCAGCCGGGAAACCTGATGGCTAAAGCATGCCGCAATGACGTTTTCAGTGCCGCTTACATTGGCGCGGTAATATTCTGCATAATCGCCCCACACGCCGGGTTTTGCCGCGACATGAAACACCGACTCAATGCTGTCGCAGGCATTCATAACAGCTTTGGCATCCGCAATATCGCCCTGAATCTGTTCAACGCCGAGTTTTTCCAGTCCGGGATAAAATTGTCGGGAAAAGCTGCGGACGGTTTTGCCTTTTTCAACAAGCTGCCGGACAATTGCTCCGCCTAAAAATCCGCCGCCGCCTGTAACCAGAATTTTTTCAACATTTGCCATTGCATATTGCTCCTTT
>DYRC01000282.1 GCA_020718925.1 Desulfonema limicola | reverse complement strand
AAGAAATAAAAGAAAGTCAGATTTTATGCTCATCAATAAAAACGCTTCAATTTCCAAAAACCTTACCGTCAGCCTTGTTCTGATGGTGCTGGTGGTTTCGGTTATTCCGGTCGGCATCAATTATGTCCATTCATCCCGAAAAGCAAAGGCGCAACTGGAAGAAAAAGCAGATGAATACCTGACATTTCTTGTCAACAGTCTTGAAATGCCGCTTTGGCTCTTAGATGATAAAAGCATACAGAATATCGGCAGATTTTTTGCTAACAACGAACTGGTTGTTGAATTGAAAATCACCGATTATGATAAGAGGGTCTTGTTTGACATCAGAAAAAACAATAATGATGATGTGATTACCAAAGAAAAAGTCATTTTTTTCAATAACAAAGGTACGTCCGGAAATATCCGACTTTCATTAAGTTACCGATATTATAGGCAACTCAGCAATAATCTGCTCCTGACATCGTTTATTACGATTATCGTCATACTGGTTTTTCTGACATGTATCACCAGCGTTCTTTTAAGAATCTTTTTACGCAAACCCATTGAGCAGCTTAATGACATTGCAAAAGCTTATGCAATGGGGAAATACGAGTCTTCGGAATATCAGAATTTTTATGATGAATTCAAACCGTTTGTTATTGTCCTTGGAAAAATGGAAAAAGAAATCCGAAGCCGGATAAAAGAGCTTAGGGATGCGGAGAAAAAATACCGCGATATTGTTGAAAACGCGATTGAAGGATTTTTTCAGACTACGACGGACGGGCGCGTCATCAGCGTAAATCCGGCGATGGTTAAAATGATGGGCTATGATTCCGAGGACGATCTGTTGTTGTCTGTATCAGATATTTCCCATCAGTTTTATGCCAATCCTGATGAGCGGAAAGCATGTGTCCGCATTCTCAATCGGGATGGCAAAGTCATAGGATTTGAGACGCAGATGCAGCAAAAAGACAACACCCTGATCATGGTATCCCTGTCTGCGCGGACAGTCCGGGATGAACAGGGGCATATTCTTTACTATGAAGGGTCTCTGACCGACATCACAGAGCGTATCAGAAGAGAAAAAGCCGAAAGAGACCGCGAAATTGCCGATGCTGCAAATCAGACCAAAAGCCGGTTTTTGGCGCATATCAGCCATGAGCTTCGTACGCCGCTGAACGCGATTATCGGATATGCACAGATTCTCAACAAAACGCCTTATGCAACTCAGTTTCAGAAAGAACGATTGGATATTATTCAGAAAAGCGGAGAACATCTGCTCATGCTGCTCAATGATATTTTAGACCTTTCCAAAATCGAAGCGGGCTGCATCAGTATGCAGCCGGTCGAGTTCTGTCTGCCGGAGTTTCTCAGTACGCTGATGGCAATGTTTCAGGTACGCGCTTTCCATAAGAATATTCTGTTTGACTATGATATATCGGATTCTTTGCCGAAAATTGTCAAAGGAGACGAGATACGGCTGCGGCAGATATTGATCAATCTGCTGGGCAATGCGGTGAAATTTACGGAAAAAGGCAGCGTAACCTTTAAAACCGAATATCATGCGGGGCGCATATTCTTTGAAATAACAGATACGGGACTTGGCATTCATCCGGATGAACAGGAAAAAATTTTCGATCCGTTTCATCAGAGCGGCACTTCTTTGAAAAAGAGCGAAGGCACGGGACTGGGATTATCTATCAGCAGAAAACTGGTTGAAATGATGGGGGGAGACTTGACGGTTCAGAGTGCCTTTGGAAAAGGATCGGTTTTCCGGGTCAGTATGGAGCTGCCTGCGGCTGATTCTGCAACAGATAATTTGAAAACAGGGGAGCCTGAGCCGATTGGGTATCAGGGCATGAAATACAGGATATTGGTCGTTGACGATATTGTCCTCAATCGCTCTTTTCTGTCTGATCTGATGATTCGGCTCGGATTTGATGTGGCACAAGCTGATAATGGGGAAAAAGCTCTTGAAAAAGTAAAAGAATTTCAGCCGGATCTGATTTTTATGGATTTATTCATGCCGCATAAGGACGGATTTGAAGCCACCCGGCAGATACGGGCAATGTTTCCTATGCTTAACGTCATTATTATTGCGACTTGCAACGGTGCTTTTGAGGAGTATATTCCGAAAAGTCGTAAAGCAGGGTGCGACGATTTTATCCCGAAACCGATTATCGTAAAAGATGTTTTGGAAAAATTACATCAGCATCTTGCCATCGAATGGATATATCATGACCCGGCGTCAGCGAAAAAAATATCTGATGAAACAACGGCGTTGATGCTGCCGCCCTCTGAAAATGAACTGAAAGAGCTGATACGTTTTGCCAAGATAGGAGATATTGCATTTATTCGGCAAAAAGCCGAGTCCCTGCTGAGACAAAAAGATACTCAGATGATGGCATTTGCAAAAAAGCTCCTGCAATTGGCAAAAGGATTTCATATTGATAAAATCCGTGTATTTCTGAAATCATTTTAAATGCGCCGGTGCTGAAAATTCAGATAAACCGTGATTCAGGATTTACAGGATAAAAAAAACATGCTAATTCCTGATTTCCGGAAATGAATTTCCGGGCTATTATATATCGTCCCTACGGGACTTTGTAATCTGTCCCGTAGGGACAACCCGTAATAGCGCGGCAATTTATTGCCGTGAGATTGTTGAAAATTCCCGGATTTGAGATATGCTAAACAACGTCATTCATTTGGAAACATCCGAAGGGGCTTGCCCATTCAGAAAACCGTATCCGGCAACGCCTGATATTGTCGTGATGGGGTTGAATCATAAAACCGCGCCCATTGAACTCAGAGAATGTATCGCATTTTCAAAAGAAGATGCGGATAAAGCACTGAGAACATTTCAGGAGCATCCGGCGATTGCGGAAGTGCTGCTGGTGTCCACCTGCAACCGCGTGGAAATTCTCATGGTTACAAACGATAAACCCGTTGCGATACAGGCTGCCAAAACATTTATTTCTCAATTCAAAGGTTTATCCCTGAGCCAATTTGAAGAAAGCCTTTATATTCATGCAGGAAATGAGGCAGTGCGCCATATTTTCCGGGTGGCATCCAGTTTGGATTCTATGGTGGTCGGCGAACCTCAGATTTTAGGACAAATCAAAGACGCTTATCGCACGGCGGCATTCAAGAAAACTTCCGGCGTGATTTTAAATCGGCTCTTACATAAAACCTTTTCTGTTGCCAAACGGGTTCGCAGCGAAACCGGCATCGGCGATCATGCGGTGTCTATCAGTTATGCGGCAATTGAGTTGGGACGAAAAATTTTCGGCACACTTGAAGGCAAAAAGACGCTTCTGATCGGCGCGGGCGAGATGGCGGAATTGGCAGTCGAGCATCTGATTCGGCATCGGGCAGGAGAGATCTGTGTTGCCAACAGAACCTTTGAGCGGGGGCTTGAGCTTGCCCGCAGATTCGGCGGAAAAGCCATTCGTTTTGAGGAAATCGAAGCAAGTTTATCTGTGGTGGACATCATTATCAGTTCCACCGGATCACCGGAGTTTGTACTCAGAAGCGAGCAGGTCAGACGGGCAATGAAAACCCGCAAGCAGCGTCCGCTATTTTTCATTGATATTGCGGTTCCGCGCGATATTGAGCCGAAAATCAACAACATCCCCAACGCATATCTGTATGATATTGATGATTTGAAAGGAACGGTGGATGAAAATGTCGAAGATCGCAACCGTGAAGCGATAAAGGCTCAGAGAATCATTGACGAAGCCGTGATTGCGTTTCGGAATTGGCATGACAGTCTGGATATTGTGCCGACCATTGTGGGATTGCGCCGGAAAATCGAAGGTATTGCCAGATTTGAAGCGGAAAAGACCTTAAATTCCTTAAATCATTTATCTCAGCGGGATCAGGATGCGATTTCCCGGATGACTCAGGCATTGGTCAATAAAATTCTGCATGAGCCGACCTGCTTTCTGAAAAATAATGGCTATGGAAATAAATCCCAGTGTTTGGACATCACCCGAAAGCTTTTCAAGCTGGATGATGAAAACTGACCTCTCCCCCGACCCCTCTTCGAAACGGAGAGGGGAGTAAAGACTCCCCCTTCCCTTTCAGGGAAGGGGGCCGGGGGGTTAGGTAATATTTTAAAATTATAATCGGAGACAATGTATGTCGGAAGTTAAAAAAGTAGTTCTTGCCTATTCGGGCGGATTGGATACATCGGTCATTCTGAAATGGCTGATTGAGACCTATAAATGTGAAGTGATTGCATTTTCAGCAGATATCGGACAGGAAGAAGAACTGGAAAGCATTGAGACAAAAGCATTCAGAACCGGCGCATCAAAAGTCTATATTGATGATTTGAAAGAAGAATTTGTTACAGACTATGTGTTTCCGGCGTTTCGCGCCAATGCCATTTATGAAGGGCAGTATCTTTTGGGAACTTCGCTTGCCCGTCCCCTGATTGCCAAGCGGCAGATGGAAATCGCCCAAATCGAAGGCGCGGATGCGGTCAGTCATGGCGCAACCGGCAAAGGCAACGATCAGGTGCGGTTTGAACTGACCTATTATTCGTTCAATCCGGCAATCAGAATTATCGCGCCCTGGCGGGAATGGCGCATGAATTCCCGCACCGATCTGATGGAGTTTGCAGGTTCGCACGGCATTGACGTTCCCACAACGCCGTCAAAACCGTACAGTTCAGACCGCAATCTTCTGCATATCAGCTATGAAGGCGGCATTCTGGAAGACCCGTGGAGCGAGCCGCCGGAAGATATTTTCACCTTAACCGTATCTGCCAAAGACGCGCCGGATAAGCCTGAAGTGATTGAAATCGAATTTGAGCAGGGAAATCCCACAGCAATTAACGGCAAAAAACTTTCTCCGGCAAAACTTTTGAAAGAACTGAATGTTCTGGGCGGAAAACACGGCGTGGGCAGGGCGGACATTGTGGAAAACCGCTTTGTGGGCATGAAATCGCGCGGCGTGTATGAAACGCCCGGCGGCACGATTTTAAGAACCGCGCATATTGCAATGGAATCTATCACGATGGATCGGGAAGTGATGCACCTGAGAGATTCTCTGATTCCCAAATACGCGGAGTTGGTCTATTACGGATTCTGGTTTTCGCCGGAAATGAATGTTTTGCAGAAAATGGTGGATGAGACTCAGAAGCATGTAACCGGCACGGTAAGACTGGAGCTTTACAAAGGCAATGTCCGGGTGCTGGGCAGAAAATCCGAATACTCGCTGTATCGGGAAGATTTTGCCACATTTGAAACTGATTCTGTTTATCGCCAGAAAGATGCGGAAGGCTTTATCCGCCTCAATGCGCTGAGACTTCGGATTGAAAAAATGATCAGCCGCTGATGTTAAGTACCCGATCATATATTTTCCGGCAATCTGGTAGGGGTAAGCCCCTGTGCTTACCCACTTACCCACTCAGCAGCAGGGCAATC
>DYRC01000031.1 GCA_020718925.1 Desulfonema limicola | reverse complement strand
TTCAATATCATAATCGGACAAATTAACATTAATCAGCCCAATTTTTTTAATTTGAAATCAAGGATTTTCAGGAATCGTAAAATGAGCGGTTCCGCTCATTCCGGCAAGAAGTTCGGGATGCTGCCCTTCGATTTCCGAGCGGATTTCAAGCGTCTGACTCACCGGATCAAGCCGTGCGCCTAAAGACGTAACACGAGCCGGATAATCTTTGCCGGTTTCATCTATACGAACGGAAAATTTAACATCTTTTTTCAGCCATTTCAGCCATTTGGAAGGAACATACAATTGCAGATTGAGATGAATATCGTCCAGCACTTCCAAAAGCGGCTGTCCCGGCGATACATATTCATACGAATTGGCTCTGACTTTGACCACTCTGCCTGTAAACGGTGCTTTGAGTGAGCATTTATTGACCTGAGTTTTTCTCAGCGATACATCTGCGGCAGCACCTTCGGCTCTGGCTTTGGACACGCTGATTTCCAATTGGCTGACAGATTGCAGCTTATCCAATCGCTGATTGACCTCCAGCGTTTTATGCGCCTCATCAAGCTCGGCTTTGGATTT
The DNA here is from genome assembly GCA_020718925.1 of Desulfonema limicola. Classification (GTDB taxonomy): domain Bacteria; phylum Desulfobacterota; class Desulfobacteria; order Desulfobacterales; family DYRC01; genus DYRC01. The sequence goes on along the minus strand of DYRC01000031.1, from coordinate 20,670 downwards.
GCGAAGCTGGGCATGATACATATCGCAATCAAACACAATCAGATCCTGCCCATGCTTGAACCGATCTCCGATCCGCACCGTGATTTTTTCAATGCGGGCTGCGATTTCGCTTGACAGCACGGTCTCCACAAGCGGGATTAAAAGAACGCGGATATTGGGATTATCCGGCGGCGGGGCATCTGCTGAAAATGCAGATACGGAAAAACTCAGGATAGCTATCAGGATATAAGTAATTCGTTTCACAGCGATTATACCTTTATTTTATTGTTTATGACTAAAGCCATACTGTTTGAGAAATTCATCAGATGAGATGCACGCCACGCCGATGTTTTTCAAATCAATGATATTTGCCTCTGCAATCTGCGGAGTCTGCGCTGACGTGGCATCGGTGATGTTGATGACAGGATAGCCATAAGAAATCGCATCAAAAATGGTCGCCCGAATACAATTGGGATACTGAGTTCCGCATACCACCAGACGGGTTGCGCCGACTCGTCTCAGCATAAAGTCCAACTCTGTATTCATAAAGCCGCTGAATCTGTTCTTGACGATCCGATATTCCCCGTCAATCGGTGTCAGAGCGTCCACAATCTTGCATCCTTCGGTACCGGGGACGATGTAGCGTTTATCATTGAGAAAACCGGGGAGCCGGGTAATCTCAATATCGCTCCCATCTGCACGATATTCCCGCACCACATGAAACACGGGACATCTGTTTGCCCTGAAAACATCAAGCATTTTTCTGATACAGGGGATGGTGGCATAAGCGCCGGCAACACAGGCAGGGGCGCCGGGCAGAACAAAGTCATTCTGCATATCAATAATCATCAGTGCAAATTTTTCAGGATTCATCTTAACCTCCGAAGCTATATCCGGCATCTGAATTTTTTGTTCCGCAGAACATCCGGTTTGTTTTGTATCATTCATGCGTCTTACAGGTCAACGAATTTCAGTAATTCAGAATGAAAAATAAATCGTGATACCCGTCAGACAGTCATTGCACCCGTAACAACAACTATGATTTACATCCATGTTCTGAACAAAGGCAGGCGGCGGTTCACAGTCCGTCGGATTATTGCTGCGATATGCCGCTATACGCGCTGTCAACGTAAGTCATCAGCCGTCCGACTTTGGCAAGATATTCGGAATTTTTGGAAAAAGATAAGAAAGCAGCTTTTTCCGACTTAACCTGTTCTATCAGACCCAAATCCTGCTTTTCACCGGCACGATGAAGTCCGCGTACTGCTACGGTCAGATGCTGCGCCAGCAATGCCGCATAATTGCGCCCTGTTTTTGACAGATAAATCCCTGAAACCGGATTGCCGTAAAGTTTCACCGCACTTCTCAGCACCGCTCGCGCTGTGTTTCCGCCTAACAGCGACAAAAAAATATACATTTCTCTTTCTAATCGCAGCAAAAACTTTGGCGGAAACCCCTCTTCGTCAGGATTTTCAGATTCAACAGACTGATTCAGCAAGATATAAATCGTTCCTACTTTTTCAAACAGCCGCTCCCGATACGCATCCAGTATCCTGAGAATTTCTTTTACCACCTCGTGATCCAGCCCGTTTTTTACCTGTAACACCTCTTCCGGCGTCATTTCAATATCTGCATTGAGTTCTCGGTTATAATTGCGAAGCAGAAGCGTTGCGAGCATAAACGCATTCCGATCCGAAAAATTCACCTTTCCGGGTTCTTTTAAAACGTCGGATAAAAGCATTTCAATCGCATTGGCGGGCTTTTTCATTTTTACAATCAGGAGTTGAAGCGAATTTAAAAAAGCCACCCGTTCATTCCGCATCGGCGTTTCTTTGAGATAATGCCATAAAAATCTGAACACCTTATTTTCATATCTGGCAAATTCCGGAATATGACGCTCAAACATGCTTCTTAAAAAATGTCCGTCAGTGTTAAAGCAGCTTTTTAAAAGTCCGATCAGTTCTTTGGCGTTATCTGCCGAAATATCAAAATCCTTGGCAATGCTCTGATAATCACGCGCATCAAAATCTATGCCGCGTTTGATAAGATTTTTCATTTTTTTATGAGCATCCGCGCGTCCTTTGTAAAACGACACGATTTTCTGAAGCCGCGAATGAACTTTACCGATCACCGTCTCTTTTTTGCCGGATCGCACATTTAAGACGCCGTTTCGGATAATGATGTTTTCAAATACCTCATCCTGCACGTCTTCAAAGTTTTTGCCGATATTGCGAAGCACCTCGGTTTCAACATTCTGATTCTTATCGCTGTCGCCTACGGATTCCAAAAGATCGGTTGCCAATTTCAATCTTTCGCCCAGATGTTCGGAACTGATCTGATGATAATCTTTGCCATACACGGTCTGAATGACCTGAGCAGCCTGAGGAGAATTGCCGAATCGTTCAGTAACTATCCGTGAAACTTTGGCGCTTTCTTTTGAAACCACTGTATGCTGCCGATCCAGAGATAACCATTTGATGTTGTTGACTTCAATCAGCGGCTTAATCAGTTTTCCCTCAAGGCTTTTAATGTTGAACATTGCGTCATACACGCTGATGTATGGAAGCGAGTCGTTTTCTTTGAGCCAATGTCCGATTTTTCCGACCATTGCCCGCATATTCTGAGGGGGGATGGTGTTCAGCCCTGACAAGAGAGTGAGATTGATGTCAGGCTGACTTTTTTCATCAAGCGCTAAAGGCAGAATGGTCTGCTTTCCGTTTTTTTCAAATACAATCGGAGAATTTCGTTTGAATGCCTGATCGTAGCGGGAGATAATTTCCAACGCATCGCGCAGTTGCTGCATGGCTTGCGGATCCGCTTTGGGAATCTCAATGTGAAGTGTGCTGACGCCGTGTTCTGAAAATACCTTGAACGCTTTGGTCAGACGCCCGGACAGATGAGACATCTTAACGCCCATGCGATTGAGCATAGCAGTTCCGGCAGCCGCGTCTATCGAAAGATTTCCGAAAACAATCACATAATCAATCTCTGGGGACGCGCCGGTTCCGGTCGGAAATCCGCGATAGCGAATCAGAATGCTTCCATCATGATCCGGCATTTTGGAAATTTTTTCAAGGCTTTGCAGGAGTTCGCCGAATGAGTCTTTCTGCGTTTTCAATCCGTTTAAAAACCGGATATCCGAAATGTACGCGCTCAGAAGATGAGCTATTTCAATCATCAGAAATCGCCACCTATCCTGCTTTTCTTCTTCATCCCGCAGGGTGTTATCCGAAATGTCCGCAGTTTTCTGAATGTATCCGCTGTCAATTCCGCCCAATTCACGGTATAATTGCTCTGCTGAATCATCCAACATATCTTTTCGCATTGTCATAGCCATAATGACCTCCGTGAGCCGTATTGATGTTTTCCCCTGACGTAAAATATTGTGTCAGATCGGCTTTTAAATCAATGGATTGAAAATTGTATTGATTCAGTAGGAATATCCTACCGTTTATCCTTGAAAATAAACCGCTTCGTGTGATACACAGGCATAACGCACTGCATATTGAAAGGAACGCAAATTGATACAATCCCAAGCCCTTCAAGCCAATATCAGCAATATAAATGTTGATATCGCTCCCAGATACATTGTGATTCAGGAGGTCATGTCCCAGTATTTCGGACTGACCGAAGGCGTAACAACATTTTTAAAAGAGCTGTCTCATCCGCAGAAAAATCTTCAGTTTATTGTCAAAGAAGCGCGGAACTATGCGTTGAATTATTTTCATCTGATGAATGATCACGCAGACGGCGGCAATGCCGCACAGCGATTTGCAGATATTTTTCTGTGCGTGATTCAGACCTCGCCAAGTGTTGAGATTCGCTCGGAAGCTGCGGATAATCTGTTGTTGTTTATCGAAAAAATAATCAAAGAAGCCAAGCCCGGCATTGAAAAATTTATCGGGGTTCTGGATCAGTCGTTTGAGCGCATTGCTAAGTATGAAGACGCAAATTTCTTTTTATTTGTGAAAAGCTATTATCGGCTTGAAAAAATCGCCGAATCGCTGCTGAAAAAATCGTCAGCACTTCTCACGTCTCACGTCTCACTTCTCACTTCCCTACTGCTCCGATATTATCGGCACACTTACGCATATTGGCTGAATCAGGCTGATCCGTGGGAATGGTTCAAAGCAGAATCCGCAGAAGTCAACAACGGATTGGATGCGTTTTTTACAGATATTTCTCTGAGCCGAATCAGGGAAATTGCTGCCGAATTGGAAAAAATTTCGCAAAACACGGCTGATCCGCTTGAATTGTTAAAGCGTATTATCAGGCTTCCGGCATACAATCATTTTACAGACAGTTATCGCAATATTCCGCAGAAATTGATGAAATTCGGAAGCAAAAGCGGCAAGGGAATGCGGTGGAAATTTATCTTTTTGTTCCATATCTTAAATATTGCCGGGCTTTCCGCAATTCACGAGGAAGCTTTGCGCGAAATCAATCGTAGCCTGATTTGGCTCATTGCCCATGAAAATCACCTGAATATCGAAAAGATCATGCAGAAAACCTTTTCGATTTTAAAAGAGCGGATCGAAGAATTTCCGGACACGGCGTTGAACTGTATCCTGAATATGGGGCAGGGCGTGTATAAAACCGATGAAGGCGATCTGATCAACCTGTTTATTGATTCGGTGCTGGATTTGGGCTTTCAGACGCCCGGAATCGGCGGCGTGGGCAATGATTGGCAAATCAGAGTCAACCCGGCGCATATTCAGAATATCCGCGTTTGGCTTGAGCTGATCTGCTTAAATCCCAAATACTCGACCCGGCTGTTATCGAGCCTGACGATCTATCTGTCGCTGTATGGCGTGTTTATCAAAGATACCGAACTTTTTCCCAGAAATATCACGGTGCTGCTGAACAGCAATATCGGACCTGTGTATAACTTGGTAAAACAACTGGCGCGGTTGTTTCCGGTGTATTTCAACGACATCGGCGCCGAAGGCAGTCTGCGCGATATTTCCACCCGCATTGATGAAATCACGCATCGCCGGGATGTGCTGGTTCATTTTCTGCGAAAACAGACGCATGTGGAAAGCAGCAATCGGGTGATCAGTTTTATAGAAGCCGTGTTTGCTTTTTGGCAGACAAAGGACAAAAAATGTCTTGAGCCGTTTGTGCCGCCGAATATTTATGAGCAGATCAATGCGGGCGGACATTATGTTGACGGAATGCACCGGATTTTTTCTTATCTTGCGGCAGAAAAAAACATGATGCCGGAGCAGTTTCTTGCCATTACCGAAGAAGAACTGAACTCGGCAATTGCGGAAATTTCAGATACATCTGCCGATGATGCGGAACGGGCAGCACTTGCGGTTGCGTTTTATAAGCTTCTGCACCAGAAATACAACATCTCTGCGTCTGAAATCCATCATTATCTGATGCAGTTATCTGCCGAAGGCTTTCCGAATATTCATAAGCTTAAATCTGCGCTGGAAGAGACCGACATTCGGGAAAGAGTGTTCAAACTTTTGGAATTTTTAGAAATTCTCAAAGAGATGATTTTATCTTCCAAAACTTATGAGATTCGGGAAAATATTTATAAAAAACGGCATTTTACCGTTGATATTCCATCCATGTACGGAAATTATCATGAACTTAAATTCGATGCGCTGGGACTTACGTTCCGCGTTGAATCGCTGGTCAATGTTTTATTTGAGCAGATTATTGAAAGTATTGATTTAAGCCTGATTACCAAAGCCGCGTTTGAAAAAATTTACGATGTGCTGATACTGTTCAACAAGGCATTGAGAGCTGACGGCATTGCGTCTGTCGAGTTTGAGCGGCAGCTCGATCTGCTTAATCATTCGCTGGAAGCCAGCGGTTTTACCTTCACTCAGTATCTGGATATTTTCAAGGGTTTTGTCAAAGCGGTTACGAATATTGTCAATGACCATTTCACCAATATTCATGAAAAAAATCTGGATAAAATTTTATCCCGGCTGCACTCGGAACGGATTTTGCTGAAATATCTGTCTTCGGAGCAGGGCAGCCGGGATGATGAACGGTTCGGGCATCGGGTGTCTGAAGTTTTTTTCAGAGACAGAATCGCGCTGTGCATCGGGCTTCAGCAATTGGATGTGTTTTTCGGCAGAATTTTGAAAACGCTCTACGATCAATCCTACAAAGTGCCATCCGGCAAACTGCGGCTGCTCTTGAACTATGATCCCAAACGCGCTATGATGAGCATTGATCGTCAGGATGACAGAATCACCAGCATTATTTATCTGGGCAACAAGGGCTTTAATCTGGTAAAGCTTCATAATTTCGGCTTTCCGGTTCCGCCGGGCTTTATCATCACAACGGAAATATTCCGGTGCAGAGATATTATTGACGGATACAAACCTGCGGAGAAAAATTTCAGAGAGCAGGTTGCGGCAATGATTTTGCAGATGGAAACGCTCACCGGCAAAAAATTTGCTGATCCGTCCAATCCGCTGGTGTTTTCCGTCAGAAGCGGGTCTTCGATTTCTCAGCCCGGCATGATGGATACGTTTTTAAATGTCGGCATGAATGAAAAAATTGCCGAAGGGCTGGCGCGTAAAACCGGCAACGGGTGGTTTGCATGGGATAATTATCGGCGGTTTGTGCAATGCTACGGCATGTCTTATGATTTGAACCGGGATGATTTTGATGCGATTATCAAAGCGCATAAAAAACAATGCAATATTCCGCTCAAAAGAGGTTTTACCGGGGATCAGATGAAACAGGTCGCGCTGGCATATAAGAACAGGGTGAAAGATTCGGGCATTGATATTCCCGAAGACCCGTTTGAACAATTGCTGATGACCATCAAGCAGGTGCTTAATTCATGGGATTTTCCAAAAGCTCAGGCATATCGGCAGATTATGGGCATTTCAGATGACTGGGGAACTGCGGTTACGGTTCAGTCTATGGTGTTCGGCAATATGTCGCGTCAATCCGGGACCGGCGTTTTTTTTACGCATAATCCCAAATGGTCTGAAGATTCTCTGCGGTTATGGGGCGATTTCACGCTGGGCAATCAGGGCGAAGATGTGGTATCAGGGTTGGTCAACACGCTGCCGATTTCCATTATTCAGCAGGACAGCGAAATGCGGGATACGGATACGACTTTGGAAAGCCATTTCCCTCATATTTACAATGCTTTAAAAGAACTGGCAAACGATCTGATTTACAAAAAAGGCTGGAGTCCGCAGGAAATGGAATTTACCTTTGAAGGTCCCACTCCGGACAAGCTGTATCTGCTTCAAACCCGCGATATGGCAATGCGGGAATTGAAAAAAGCCCCGGTATTTGATTCAGACAGCGTCAAAGGCAAATCCGTTATGGGCAACGGCATCGGCGTCTGCGGCGGGGCGATGAGCGGGCGGGTGGTATTCACGTTGGATGAAATCAGCGCGTGGAGACGCTGTGAGCCGGATACTGCTCTGATTTTACTCAGAAATGATACGGTTCCCGACGATATCCGCGAAGTCAATGCGGCAGACGGACTTCTGACCGCTCGCGGCGGGATGACCTCTCATGCGGCAGTGGTGGCGCATCGGCTGGGCAAGACCTGCGTGGTGGGCTGCGGAAATCTGATATGTAACGAAGAGCATAAAAATTGCGTATTCAACAATGAACTTTTTATAAAATCAGGGGACTATTTAAGCATTGACGGCAGGGAAGGTGTGATTTATCATGGATTTATTCCTGTCAGAGAAGAACAGCTATGACCTAACCCCCCGGCCCCCTTCCCTGAAAGGGAATGGGGAGCAAAGACTCCCCTCTCCGTTTCGGGGAGGAGAAGATAGAACTCCCCCTCTCCGTTTCGGGGAGGGGCTGGGGGAGGGGTTACTAAGAAAGGAAGTTGCAGATATGAATCAACCGCAAAAGGTGGGCAGAAATGCCCTGTGTCCCTGCGGGAGCGGCAAAAAATATAAGAAATGCTGCCTTGGAAAAGATAAACCACAGACGGATTCCGCGCCGGAGAAGCCTCTTTCTTTTGAGCCGGTTCCGGTTTCCGAAAACATTGTTCAGGTGAATCAGCAGGCTTCAGATTATGAGAACCGGATCCGGCTGTTTCATCAACGCCTTGAAGATGGGCTGATAAACAATGATACGGCATTTGAACTGCTGGATAATATTTATCTGGAAGCGGTGCAGCACAATGAGCGGGATCGGTTTGACGCGCTGGTGGATAAACTTAGGCAGATGAAACCGGAAGTGTATGCTCAGGAACGTCAGTATTGTCTGGATTGGAAAATCACCAACGCGGTGGTGGCAAAACGATGGGATAAGGTATCGGAATTAGTAAAAGAAATGGCAACCCATGCGCCTGACAATTTGGATACCTTTGATCCGATTTTTGATCAGTTGTCGTATTACGGACAGTTGACTATTCTGACAGAAATTGCGAAAATAGCATGGTCCGGCATCAAAATCTCCAAAGACCTGTTCAAATGGGCAATTGATGAATTTCAGGGGCAGGCAATGGATTGGGTAATGTTCGACTACATTGAAACGCATTCATCGCCACATGCTGCCGATCCTGAACTCATTGAAAAATTATCGTTTTTTACAGATGAGCTTCAGCCGGATCAGATTGAACGGTTTATTGCAGGCATTACGGGAAAACAGGAGAAAATATGGAAGATCGGCGATTTTGATTTGAATACGCCTGAGATTGCCCAGCAACATCTGTTTGAACTGATGACGGAATTTCCGGGCTATCTGCGCCGGGTGGAAAATGTTCCGTATTCCAAAGGGCAGATGGCGCAGGAACATCTGTATCTCTATATCCGCGACAAACAGATAAGCGCGTCAGAAAAAAAGAGCGCGATGTCTATGCTGATTCCTGAGCGCAAAGGCATAGAGCGATATTTCAAGGATATGGAATCTCCGCAGTATCCGATAGCCGCAACGTTTGAACTGATTCCGGGCTGGCTTCGCTTTATGGTCTTCAAAGGGCTTATCAGCGTTGATGATGCACGGAAAGCAATTCAGGAACTTTGGGGAACGGATGTAAAAATATATGAATTTTTAAAGGAATATATTTCCGATCCCACGCCGGCTGAGGCAATACGGCAGTGGCGGGAATATGCGGTGATACGCTAGGCATAACAAGGAGGACAGCATGAAAAGGCTTACGGCAGCAGCAATCGGCGCGGTCATGATTTTTTTTGCGGGAAACGCAATAGCCGGATGTATTCAGGGCGACTGCTTTAACGGACCCGGAAAAATGGATTGTCGGGGTATTATCTATGAAGGCACGTTTGTCAACGGTAAAATGAACGGACAGGGAACAAAAACCTATCCTGACGGCAAGCGGTATGTGGGCAATTTTACAAATACCCGCATGAGCGGCAGGGGAACATTCACCTATCCCAACGGCGACCGATACGAGGGGAATTTTGAAAATAACAAGTTCAACGGATACGGCGTGTTTATCTGTGCCAACGGCGCGAAATACGAAGGGGAGTTCAAAGACTGCAATTATCACGGGCAGGGAACGCTGCATTATGCGGATGGCGGCGTTTATACCGGACTGTTTCAGAACAACCTGCCTCACGGACAGGGAAAAATGATTTATCCGGACGGCAGAGTCTATGAAGGGCAGTTTGTCTCCGGAAGAGCCGAAGGGCAGGGAAAACTAACGTATTCTGACGGAACGGTTTACACCGGACAATTTGTCAATGATTTGGCACATGGTCAGGGAAATCTGCTCTGCCCCAACGGCATTCGTCAGCAGGGACAGTTTGCAAACGGCAAATTCATGGGCAAAGGACGATAAGCATGTCGGTATTAACTTACAAAATCGGGTTCATCGGCGCGGGCAATATGGGAGAAGCAATGGTGGGCGCATTGATTCGTGCGGATATTTTTTCTCCTGCTATGGTTATGATGAGCGATGTTTATGCGGATCGCCTTGAGTATATGAGAAAAACCTACGGCGTTGCTGTGATGAGCGATAATTTCCGCTTATTTTCAGAAAGCGATATTATTGTGCTGGCGGTCAAGCCTCAGCAGATGGGGCAGGTTCTTGCCGATATTGCAGGGCATAAGCAATACGGTGTTTTCAGCCGGAAGCGCATCATTTCGATAGCTGCCGGGATTTTAATCCGAAAAATCGAAGATGCGCTGTATCCGCCGCTTAATGAGGCTTCACAGAAGAATCTGCCCATTATCCGGGTGATGCCCAACACGCCCGCGCTGGTGTTGGCGGCTATGTCCGGCATGAGCGCGAATCGCCATGCAGACGCCGAGGATATTCAGATTACCCGAACCATTCTGGAGTCTATGGGAAAAGTTGTTGAATTTGAAGAAAAACAATTAGATGCGGTAACCGGGCTGTCCGGCTCAGGTCCCGCGTATCTGTTTTATCTGGCAGAAGCCATGATAGCCGGAGGAATTGCTGCCGGGCTGAAGGCTCAGGATGCAGAAGTAATGACGCTTCAGACCTTGTATGGCGCGGTAAAGCTGCTGACAGAGCGCAGAGAGCCGCCGGAAGTCCTGCGCCGCAAGGTAACATCGCCGGGCGGCACGACCGAAGCAGCAATTAAGCTCATGGAAACTCACGGAGTCGGAAAACATATTGCCGAAGCCATTGTGTCTGCGGCAAATCGCTCTGAAGAACTGAGCCGTTAATTTTTCTCTTTACAAGCCCGAAAAAGGACATATCATTAATTCCATGATTACTCAGACGGTTTCATATTACGCGGCATTTATAGCAGGCGTGTTGTCGTTTTTTTCTCCCTGCGTATTGCCTCTGATTCCCGCATATTTCAGCTTTATCACCGGCTTTTCGCTGGAGGAGCTGACAGACGCGGAAGAAAATACGCGAAAAAAAGTCATTTTGTCAACGCTTGCGTATGTGCTTGGCTTTTCTGCGGTCTTTATTCTGATGGGCGCGTCTGCTTCTTTTATGGGGAGCCTGATGAAGCAGTATGGTAATGCTATCCGTCTGACAGGCGGGCATGTGATTATTCTGTTTGGCTCGCATCTGACCGGAATTATTGAAATTAAAGGATTGTATTTTGAAAAGCGGATTCATCCGCAGAAAAAACCCCTGCATTTTCTGGGGACATTTCTGGTGGGAATGGCTTTTGGCGCGGGCTGGAGTCCCTGTATCGGTCCTATGCTCGGATCAATTCTGATTCTTGCCGGAAATCAGCAAACCGTCAGTCAGGGGATTATTCTGCTGGCATTGTATTCGCTCGGCATGGCAATTCCCTTTATCATTATTTCTTTTTTTATCAATGCGTTTTTAAAGTTTATACGCAAGGCGACATCAGCCTTGAAATATTTCAACATGATTGCAGGAATGCTGCTTATCCTTATCGGCTTGCTGCTGGTAACGAATAAATTAGCCGTGTTAAGCAATTCACTGGTGTTTTGAGGAAAAATACAATGAAAGTAAAATGGCAACTGCTTTTTGCGGGGCTGATGATCTGCGGTGCTGCTATCGGGTTTTTCTTAACGCAGCGCGGCAATTTGCCCGATAAATCTGAAAATCAGAATAAATCGGACAAACCTGCTGTAAAATCAACGCCGACCGTTTCTTCGGAAATAAAACCGGGTTCATCTGAGCCGAAAGCGCTTATCAAATGGTATTCTTACAATGATGGCGTAGCGTTAGGCAAAGACAAAAAGAAAAAGATTTTTCTTAACTTTTATGCGGATTGGTGCGGCTACTGCAAACAGATGGATAGCAAGACATTTAAGGATAAGTCGGTGATTTCTTATATGAATGAAAATTTCATCCCGGTCCGCGTCAATGCGGATAAAGAGATGAAAATTGCCGCCGAATATGAGGTTCGGGGATTGCCGGTCAGTTGGTTCATTGCTGAAAACGGCGAATCTATCGGAAGTCAGCCGGGCTATATTCCGCCGGAGACGCTGCTGCCGATTCTCAAATATATTCATTCGGACAGCTACAAAAAGATGAGCTTTGATAAATTTGCAAAAGAGCAGGGTTAATCTCTGCGTCTTCTTTTACGCCGCTGGGTCTTTCGCCAAAAAAGACGTAGCCCGATAGATATTCCGACATAGACGCTCATCATTGACACCCCTACGGGAACCCACAGATATTGCTGATATTCGACTTTTTCGATGGCAGAGGCAATTCCGAAAAGCCCGAATATAAAGACAATCCCCATGAATCCGATCAGGCTGAAACAAACGCCGTCAGAATCATACCAGGGAATGATAGTTTCCCGAAATACAGGATCATCTAATTCTAACATCATTCCTCATGGCACAGGCACTTCTCCGAGCAGTGCGGTGAGTTTTTCAAGTGAAAATTCTCCCCGATTTTCTTTGGAGCGCAGCCGGTGACTGACCACCCAGGGCATGACTTTCTGCAAATCTTCAGGAATTGCATAATCTCTGCCGTGAAGATATGCCCAAGACCGCGTGGCACGCAGGAGCGCAAGACCGGCTCGCGGAGATAAGCCCACATAAAAATACGGACAGGTTCGGGTAAAATCCAGAATATCCTGAAGATATTCCAACAGCGCGTCAGACGCATGAACTTCTTCAATCTTCTTTTGGGTCTGCAATACATCATCATGGATCATGCAGGTATTTATCCGCGCCAGCAATCCTTCCGCGCCCTCTCCTTTAAGCAGTTCTTTTTCAGCTTCGCGCCCCGGATAGCCGATGTCAATCCGCATCAGAAAGCGATCCAACTGGGATTCGGGCAGCGGAAAGGTGCCTGCCTGCTCCAGCGGATTCTGAGTTGCTATCACAAAAAAAGGTTTTTCCAAATGACGGGTTTTTCCTTCGGTCGTAACCTGCTGCTCTTCCATTGCTTCCAACAACGCGCTTTGGGTTTTGGGCGTTGCGCGGTTGATTTCATCCGCAAGCAGAACCTGAGTAAAAATCGGTCCCGGATAAAATACAAACGAGCCGGTTTTCTGCTCAAAGATGGAAATGCCCAGAATATCGCCGGGGAGCATATCGCTGGTGAACTGAATGCGCCGGAAATTCAAGCCCAGACACCGGGACAGCACTTTGGCAAGCGTTGTTTTTCCGATGCCGGGCAAATCTTCAATCAGCAGATGTCCTTTGGCAAACAGGCAGGTCAGGGCAAGGCGGATCTGATCTTCCTTGCCCAGAATTACCGTGCCGATCTGGCGGACTATGGTTTCAAATTTTTCATTCATATCAACGCCGATAATCTTCTCTGACCGGATGAAATACGTCAAGAATCCGGCAGTCTGTGATGGCTTTTCCCGAATGAGTCGCGTTCGGCGGCACGATTACCACTGCACCGGGCGTAAGAATTTTTGTCTCAGCATCAACCGTCAGTTCAAATTTTCCTTCAATCATGTTCACCACCTGCTCATGCGGATGAAAATGACCGGGCAGTTCTGCGCCTGCGTTGATTGTCCAATATGAAAAGGTCATATTGCCGGTATGGACAAAATGCGCCGTAAATCCGGGGGCAATCTCAATATCTTTAAACGATTCGGGATCAAAGTATTGCATGAAACGCCCCTATTTTTTAGCTGTTTCTTCAGCAATGTCAATTTTCATCTCAACCCGCTCATTCGGATTATCTTTGGGGTCTCTGGGCTGAGATACGATTTTATCGGCAATATCCATGCCGCTGACCACTTCCCCGAAAACCGTATACTGACCATCCAGAAATTTGGCATCTGCCACGCAGATAAAAAACTGAGAACCCGCGCTGTCAGGATGTCCGGCTCTTGCCATAGACAAAATTCCGCGCGTATGGGATTTTTTGTTAAATTCCGCCTTGACATTATATCCGGGACCGCCCGTACCATGCTTTGATTTATCCGGGTCTTTGGAATTGGGATCCCCGCCCTGAATCATAAAACCGGGAATGACGCGGTGAAAGGTCGTGCCGTTATAAAAGCCTTTTTTGGCAAGGTCAACAAAGCTTTTCACATGATTGGGCGCAATATCCGGAAAAAATTTCAAGGTAATATCTCCGAATTTGGTATGAAGAACTGCGCGGGTGTTTTCCATTTTTTTAATCTCCTCAGAACTCAAGGGTTTAGATTTTACTTCTTCTGCATACGACAAGGTCGCTGCACACAAACACAAAAAATACGCCAATATGATTTTTTTCATTTTTAAAAACTCCTCATAGTATCTGATTGTTCAGACAGCTTTTTCTCTTCAGATTTTAATCTTCTTTCAATTTTCTTTATATCCTCAGATGGCGGAAGCTTTTCCGGCACAATACCTCTTGTTGTCAGAACCCGCCTTACATCTTCATTGTTTTTTATATGTTCTTCTGTTATCAACGATTCGCTATTCAAATCATCATCACGTTTGATATTGAAGTTGGTTATTTCGTTGGCGAAATCTTTTGCTTTTATTGTTATCGTCGGTAAAAAATCAGCAAGTGATCTCCCTTTCGGAATTTTCAGACGCAATTTCATATCCTGAGTTGTATTTCCGCCAAATAATGCCTTATCCCCTTTGCTTCTGATACGTCCGAAACTCTGGTTATCGCCGATACGCTCAAAAATAATTCCGGACAATTCTTTTTCTGATAATGTCAGCTTTTTTCGTGCATTGAGACGGTCTAAGTCTGAAAGTCTTTTCTCTATTATCTCCTGTTTTCGTGTTTGAACAGCAAAATACGTCTGAGCAAATGCAATCTGGTCTTTTGTCGGGTCTCCGTTCTGTGCGATAAGATAACAGGCATATCTTGTCAAAGCTATATCAGCAATTTCTCTTTCAGATCCGGAACCAAGAGATACCATTTTCGTGACATCAAGAAAATGGTCTTTTATCTCCTGACTTGAATTTATACACGCTGTTTTTGCTTTTTCAATTACTTTTGCAAAATTTTCCCATCTTGCGTAACCGAGAACCTTTTGCAGGTCTCTCGCAAACCAGAACTCAACTCCGCTATCTTCTTCTCTTTGAATGAGTTCCTCAAAATCCGAATGAAGTCTGACAATGATTTCTTTCTTCATAAATCCCTCCCTATGATGCAAGACGCGCCTGATATATCGCATAACTGTCTGCTGAAAACAACATGAATATGACCTTTTCAATGCTTTTATGATTTTTCAGAAATGAAATCACTGTATCCACAGCAATTTTGCAGGCGTCTTCAAGCGGATAGCCGTAAATGCCGCAACTGATTGCCGGAAACGCAATGGTTTTTATGCTGTGTTTGAGTGCAAGTTCAAGGCTGTTTTTGTAACATGACGCCAACAGTGTTGCAGGATCAGGCTCTTCATCGTAAATCGGACCCACAGTATGAATCACATACTTTGCCGGAAGATTGTATCCTTTAGTGATCCGCGCCTCTCCCGTAGGGCATCCGCCGATAGTGCGGCATTCTTCCAAAAGTTTTGGACCCGCAGCATCGTGAATCGCTCCGTCCACGCCGCCGCCGCCGAGCAGAGAATTATTTGCCGCATTGACAATCGCATCCACCTTGATTCGGGTGATGTCGCCCTGCAAGATTTCAATTCGCTCACGAATATTTTTTTCCATAGTTCCCTCCTGTATTCTGCTATATTGCATCAGATATTTTTTGTCAATACATCGCGTCGGGGCTGACCGACGGAAACCGCGATATATCCGTATGCGGGAAAAATTTAGCCGCGCTGAAGCGGTTCATAAAGTCCTGATTGACATTGAGTTCCAGATAGGTAATCTGATTTCGGATAGCATCAATGGTATCAATGCAGTCCTGCGTCAATGCCATGCCCGCGCCGCCAAGCGAACTGTTTCCCAACGGCTTAAATGTCTCAAGCGGCAAATCCGGCAGCATTCCGATAGAAATCGCTGACTTGGGATTGATGAAACATCCGAAAGTTCCCGCCACATAAAAAGTTTTCAAATCAGAGAGCATCAATCCGACCGTGCCGGATATGGTCTCCAAAATGGTGAACATCGCGGCTTTGGAGCGTTTGAGGCTGTCCAAATCCGCCTGAGAAATGCACAAATCCCTGCCGGTGGCAGATTCTGACGCCGAAACAACAACAAAACAGCCCATGCCGTCTTTTTCTTTGAAGCGATTTCCGCAGGCTGCGGGGACGAGTTTGCCGCGAATATCCATCATACCGGATAAAAACAGGCAGGCGGCTAAATCAATCACGCCGGAGCCGCATATTCCGATGGGTTTTTGATTGTCAATGGTATGAATATCGAATTTATATGTGGCAGGGTGAATTGATACCCGATCAATCACGCCGGAACCCGCCATCATGCCCATTTTGCTGAGTCCGCCTTCCAATGCGGGACCCGCCGCGCCCGCGCAGGCAATCATCCAATCTTTGTTTCCGATCACGACTTCCGCATTGGTTCCGACATCCACCAGAATAGCGGTTTCTTCGCTGACATTCATGCCGGAAAACAGAATGCCCGCAATCAGATCTCCGCCGAAATAGCTGCCGATATTGGGGAAAATCAGGATTTTTGCCAAAGGATTTGCCTTGATTCCCAATTTGCAGACATTCATGATTTCCGGCGTGTTGATGACCGGAATATACGGCTCCCGAATCACCCAATGCGGATTCAATCCCATAAACATAAGCGTCATGGCGGTATTTCCGGCTAAAGAAATCAGATATACATCTTTGGGCGTAATCGCACAGGTTCGGCACAAGCCTGACAATTCTTTATTTATTCCGTTGACAATCAAATCCCGAAGATGCTCAAGCCCGCCCTCAGTGTCTGCAAAATGGATTCGGGTGAGAATATCTGGACCTATGGCAATCTGCGGATTATCAAAGGTTGATTCACCCAAAGCATTGCCATTTATCAGATTAATCAGGCGCAGCACAACGCGGGTGGTGCCAAGGTCAACTGCCAAGCCGATCTGTGGCGGGCTTGTTTCATCTGCGCCGCTGACATTGACAAGCAGATAGCTGTTGCGATCCTGAAACAAAAGACATCGGAGCTGATAATCGTATTTTCTCAGAATATCCGGCAAGTCGCGCAACAGGTCAATCTCAATGCTGATTCTATCCGTGTTCAATTCATGTTTCAGGGTGCGGATAAGCCGATCCGCGTCTGCGGTATTGTCTGATAACGAAGGAGGTGAAAGAGAAATCGTTTTTATCATAGCTGCTTGCTTTGAGAATTAAGAAGGTTCGATATTCAGGCGGCGCCCCTGAATCGCATGTCCGAAAATGTATGTGCAGAACGGCACCCCCAAAACCAGACCCCAGACATGAAACAGTTTTCCGCCAATCGTCAGAATAATCAGAACAATCACCGGGTTGATACGCATGTGGGAGCCATAGATTTTCGGATTTAAAACATAAGCCTCAATCAGATGAATCACAATAATCATCATGATCGCCATAATCATAGCTTTGAGTCCGTAGGTCTGCAAAGCGATGAGGCATATCGGAATGGAACTGATAAACACGCCTGCCACCGGAATAAAACTGCATAAGAATACAATCACCGCTAAAAAAGCGATTTTTGTACCAAGTCCCAGAATGATAAGCCCTATGGCAGTGAGAAGGCTGTTGAGAAGTGCGATAAAAAACTGCGCTTCAAGTGCCTGCCCTAATACTTGAGAAAATTCATAAATATTATTCGCCACTTCCACATAAATAAAGCGAAGACTGGTTTGTTCAAGCGACTTGACGCTTTCCTTTAATCCGGGCAAGTCCAACACAATGAGAAAGGAAAACAACAGCGCAAGCAAAAATGCAGATGCAATCGAAGCAAGCCTGCCACCGATATTGCCAATCGTATCTATCAGGTGGGGAATTTTTTTATCCGCTGTAGTCGTCTGCCCCTCTCCGATTCCGACAAGCCCCTGAAAAAACGCCGTGAGCGGAGAGAATTTTTTGCCGGTCTCATCCGGCACGACCATATCATCTTTGGGGTCTTTTGTAGGCGGAATCTTGAGTTCCGGTATCGCATCCGTTAAAATCGGATATTTTTCGCTTAATTTGAGAAGCTCCTCATCCGCCCTGTTAATATAAGTCCCGAATTGCGTTACAAATAACTCTGTCTGCTGCTTGACTTTGGGAATCACAAACAGACCGATGGCAACCAGAACTCCCAAAAATATACCTGCCACCAGAATGACCCTAAGCGTTCTGTTTTTAATGCGATGTTTAAGGCGCCTTACGCTGTTTGCCTGAATATAGGCAAATACAAAGGTCAGAAAAATGAGAAGAAAAAAAGAACTTAAAATATACAGCGTACCGAAAATCATTCCCCATACCGCAACCCGGGTTACCAGCGGAAGTATCTGTTCAGGCGTCAGATAATATGATTCTCTTTTATCGGATTCCATATAAAACCTCTACTTTTTTGTTTTTAATAACACCGTTTTTGTTGCCGGATAATACTGAACTATGGCGGTTTTGCCTGTTATTTCTCTGATTTCATCGGCAAAACAATAATAGTACGAATACGCACTATTCAGGCTCTTCCGATTGACAGGTCCCAGCCATTCCAGCCCTTTGGTGATCCGATAATAATTCATCGCGGGCCAGAACAGGGTGTTTGTCCCCGCGCCGACTTTTTTCTGTTTGTCTGCGTCTCTGATAAGCGCGGTCATCATCTCTTTGGTGTTTGTATCATAAATCCATGTATGCGTATAGCGCAAGTTGGCAGTTTGCAGAAAATGCAGACATAAAACCGCGCTGAAAAAAATCATCACAGACAAGACCACGCGCCTGCTGTATGGTTTTAAGAGCAAAATCAATTCAGCGCAGGAAAATATCAGCATCAGCATCAGCAGGGGATAGTATGCCAACGCGGTGCGGCTTTTGGGATAAAGCGTTTTAAAAAGGATATTCTGAGCCACCGGCGCAAGAAGCGTCAGGATGATTATCAGAAACAGAACTGATAACGGATTGATGATTTTAAATTTAATCCATTGGCGGGCAGATAATACCGCGCTTAAATATAGTGTTGAAATCAGGATGGCAGCAATACAGCCGATAATCATCTCTCCGTAATTCTGAAAATAAAACGAATCCTGAATCAGCGTTTTGAATGCGCCTTCCCAAAACCCGGTTCCACCGTAATATAACTCGCCGTCTCGTTTGAGCATAAACGCAAATGGAAGGATGTAGGCAAACAAGGCGATATTCATGCCGATGATCAGAATATTGCTGATAATACCCGATTTTTTGTAATGATATTGCAGCAGCATGTCTGCAAGAATAAACGCGATATAGTAATTCAGCAGCGTAAAATTGGATAACACGGCTAACGCGCCGAAGAGATATGCAGTTCGGCGCACCGATTCGCCGGTTTTTCCATTGCTCATTTCCAGCAGACAATACAGATTTGCTGCCATAAATGCCAGCGATAAGCCGTAGCCTCTTGCCAGATTGAAAAAATCCAGCATAAACGGATTTAAAGTCAGCAGCAAAAATCCGCAGACCGTCAGTATCGGATGCCCAAGCCTTCTGAGTATCAGAAAACAGGAAATCATATAGATCATCAGCGCGAAAATATTCGGCAGGCGCAGAGACCATTCGCTGTTACCGAAAACATAAGAACATACGCTCATCATCAGGCTGTTTAAAAAATGATGATTTGCTGTTTTAGCGAGATAGGCGTCGCCTTTGATAATAAAAAAGCTCAACGCTTCGTCATGCGTAAATGACAGCAGATATGCTCTTGCGCCGACGTATCCGGTCAGCAGCAGGCTGAAAATGCCGACAATAAGAGTTGATATGGATATGCGTTTCAAGTTGCTCAGTTCAGAATGTATTTTTTCGGGTCCACCGGCGCGCCGTTCAGATGAACTTCATAATGAAGATGCGGTCCCGTGCTTTTTCCGGTATTGCCCAAGAGCGCGATTTTTTCCCCGCGTTTCACTTTATCGCCCGGACGTACTAAAATTTTCTGAAGATGGGCATAGCAGGTAACTATGCCATGACCATGAGTTATCATCACCACATTGCCTAAAAAATTCTGCGGACCTGTGAATGTAACTGTTCCGTCTGCGGTTGAGATAACCGGCGTACCTTGATGATTGGAAATATCAAGCCCTTTGTGAAATTCTTCTGAACCCGTGAATGAAGAGTTGCGGCGCCCGAATCCTGACATCAGAATCCCATTCACAGGCCAGACCGCAGGCGTAGAAGCTAAAAGATTTTTCTGTCCGTCAAGCATTTTTATCAACGATTCAAATCGGTTTCCCTGAACTGAGGAAGCTGAATCCAACTGCCCGATTTGCTGGTGCATTTCCCGGATTAAGCTGCTATGTTTTTCCGTCAGCTTCAGCTTGGGATTCAAATCTTCGGGTTTTGATCCGCCTACGCCGAACAAGCTGTTTTCGCTGCCTTTTTCCAGATTGGCAATCATCCGTATCTGATTTTCAAAATTATTCAACGCCAAGAGTTTTGATTTCAAATCATTGATTTCAGTTGCAAAAGCCTGAATCTGCTTTCGCTGAAACACCAGCTCGTCTGATTGATTTGCTTTGATAAGTTCAAGTTCGCGGGTGTTAAGTGTGGTCTGTCTGAGATGATAATAGTGATACGCGCCGTATCCCACTGCCCCCAGTCCTGCGATACAAAAAAGAAGCATTATCATGGCAAACACTCCGGATACCGTCATCTGTTTTACCGGTGCGCCGCTCGTGCTTAACATGATAAAGGTGATTTTTTCGCTCATAGAGCTCCTCTTTAACTCCGATCAGAATTAAACTTTTGAAATCATACTGCCTTTATTTTCAAGCAGATTTACAATCTGACGGCAGTTATGATATACCGGAATAGATGAAAATGCAAGGATAAGATT
>DYRC01000281.1 GCA_020718925.1 Desulfonema limicola | reverse complement strand
AAAAGGAGAGTCGCCATGAACCGAAAAAATTTTATTCTTGCGGTAATTCTGATGATTGTTGCTTTAATTCCCGGCGTTATCTTCGGAGCGGATACCACTCCGCCCGCTTCGCCGGTAAAACTGGTGTTTATCCACCATTCCACCGGCGGACACTGGCTGGCTGATCCCAACGATTATATTTACGGAGGATTAGGGACAGCGCTGATGAACAACAACTATTATGTCAGCGCCACAAACTATGAATGGGGACCGAATGGCATCGGAAGCCGCACAGATATTCCCAACTGGACAGAATGGTTCACCGGGGAAAACAGCGGCACTATCATGAATGCGGTGTATTCCGAAACTGCTCAGAATATCGGCGATTTCGGTGCATGGTCGCGTCTGCCGACAGCCCCCGGCGGAGAAAATACCATCGTCATGTTCAAATCCTGTTTTCCAAATTCCAATCTGTACGGAAATCCCGATGATCCTGCGGCATCCGAACCCAATGATTCATATAGCGTCAGCAATGCCAAAGCGGTGTATAACAAAATTCTGACCTATTTTCAGACCCGTCAGGATAAGCTGTTCATCGTCATCACCGCCCCGCCCCAGACAGAAAACGAATCTCCGGATGATCCTGACCTGTCAAAAGCCCGGCGGGCTGCCAATGCGCGTGCGTTCAACAACTGGCTGATGAATAACTGGCTGTCCGCATATCCGTACAAAAATGTCGCGGTATTCGATTATTTCAATGTTATGACTCATCCTGATAATCACCACCGCATCAGCAGCGGAACGGTGGAGCATGTTACAAGTTCAAATTCAGGCAATTTTGCTTACTATCCGTTCAACGAATGGGACAGTCATCCCAATTCCGAAGGTCAGCAGAAAGCCGTAGCCGAGTTTGTTCCCCTGCTCAACTATTTCTATAATTCATGGAAAGGCGGGGCAAGTCCGGTAATAACAAACTGCATTGAGGTAGGCGATGATCTGAAGCTGAATATTTTTGCACAGTATCAGGGCAGTCAATATGGTTTCGTGCTTAATTACGCGCAGGTTTCCGAAGAACTTTGGGATTTTTATTGGAAAGCGGATATTTCCACCTTCGCGCAAATACAAAGAGACCCTGCCGCGTGTATTTCGGTGTCCGATGATCTGAGATTGAACGTATGTATTCAGCATCATGGCACAACCTTTGAATTTACGCTTGACTATACGCCGGTTCCCGCAGATGCTTCAGGCTTTTATTGGAAAATGGACACGGCTACATTCAGGCAGAGATAAATAATGAAATATCAGGCTGATGATTCCGACAGTCCGTGGAAAGAGGCGTTGGAATGTTATTTTCGGGAATTTGCAGAATTCTTTTTTCCAAATATGGCTTGTGATGTAGATTGGAAAAAAGGATATGACTTCTTAGACAAAGAATTTCAGCAGATAGTCCGGGAATCCGAGCATGGGCGGAGACTTGCGGATAAACTGGTGCGTGTTTGGCGAACCGAAAGTCTCCGAATAACAGATTCCGATGGAAGCTGAATTTGGTTAAAATGCTGTATGCAAAGGGATACAGCCGTGAAAATGTGCTGAAACTTTTTCGGTTCATTGACTGGCTGATGGCTCTTCCGGATGAACTTGAACAGGGATTTTGGAAAGAAATCAGCGACTATGAAAAGGAGAATAAAATGCCATATATAACCAGCGTTGAAAGAATCGGAATTCAGCAGGGAATCCGGCGCGGGCTATTGAAAGGGATCGAAGTCGGGCTGGAGTTAAAATTCGGAATGCCGTGTCTGAATATTCTGTCTGAAATTCAAGGTATTGAAAATCCGGATATTCTGAATATGATTCAGGAAGGACTGAAAACAGTCTCATCTCCGGATGAGTTGCGAAAATTTTACAATTAGCCGATAAACAGAAATAGGAGAAACATTCATGCTGCAAGCCAGACATAAAACCGGACTGGTATTTTTTCCGGCATTCGATTGGGCAATCAGCCCCAGCCATCCTGAACGGGAAGAGCGGCTGTTATATACTCAGGATCAGGTGTCGGAAGAAGGCATATTCGACATCGAGGGAATTACGGAATACAAGCCGGATTTGGTAACGGTTCAGGACATCCGGCGGGTGCATTTCTGTGTGCCGGATCCTTGGGCTGTTACCACAGAATCCCATTTTATCAGCGCGGGCGGCGCAAAAACCATCGGCATTGCGGTCATGGAAAAGCAGGTGAAAAAGGGCTTTGCCTTAGTCAGACCGCCCGGACATCATGCCATGCGGGTGGTTCACGGGGCGCGGGGATTCTGCAATATCAATATCGAAGCCGTGATGATCGAGTATTTACGGCAGGCTTACGGCGTCAACAAGGTGGCGATTGTGGATACGGATTGTCATCACGGCGATGGCACACAGGATATTTACTGGCATGATCCGAATACGCTGTTCATTTCTATGCACCAAAATGGACGGACGCTGTATCCCGGCACCGGATTTATCAATGAAAAAGGCGGACCCAATGCGTATGGCACAACGGTCAATATCCCTCTTCCGCCCCAAACTTCGGAAGAAGGCTTTTTATATGCCACCGAGAATATTGTTCTGCCGATTTTAAATGATTTCAAGCCGGATATTATTATCAATTCCGCAGGTCAGGACAACCATTACGGAGATCCGATTACCAACATGAATTTTTCCGCCCAGGGCTATGCGAAGCTGACGGAAATGCTCAATGCGGATATTGCGGTGCTGGAAGGCGGATATTCGATTGAAGGCGCGCTGCCGTATATGAATGTCGGCATCATTCTGGCAATGGCAGGCTTGGATTACAGCAAAGTCAGAGAACCGGATTATGATCCGATAAAAATCCGCCAAAAGCAGGATGTTACGGATTTTATTGCGCGGCTGTCCGGAAAAGTGATGAGCGGCTGGCTGGGGCGCGAAGAAGAAAAGGCAAAGCTTTACGGCAAAAAAGAATTTGACGAGCGGGATCGTAAAATCTTTTATGATACAGACAGCATTTTTGAAAAGCAGCAGGAGACTATTCGGATTTGTGCGGATTGCGGCGGAACTTTGCGGATTGATTCAAGTTCGGATCGGGGAACGCATATTCTTGCGGTTCACATTCCCCGAAAAGCGTGCAAAAAATGCGTGGAACAGGGCTATCAGTGGTATGAGTCTGCAACTCAGAAAAATTTTCAGCATGTATTTCTTCAGGACAGAACCACAGACGCGTATTTGAAAAAAGGCAAGTAATCGGCAGTGAAAGCATTCAGACAATCATTTATCAGACCGTATCTGGAACTCCGCTCAGAGATTATCCAGTCTGTCCGCATGTATTTTTTTGACCATGATTACATGGAAGTGGAAACACCGATACGGATTCCCGCGCCCGCGCCGGAAGCGCATATTGACGCGCCGCCGTCAGGAGAGTGGTTTCTGCACAGCTCTCCGGAATTGTGCATGAAGCAGCTTTTAGCCGCAGGCTATACGCATATTTTTCAAATCTGCAAATGTTTCCGGCAAAATGAGCGGGGGCAGCTTCATCTTCCCGAATTTACCATGCTGGAATGGTATTGCGCGAACAGCGGTTATCAGGAGATGATGAGCGAATGCGAAGATATGATCCGCTTTCTTGCCCGGCGCAACGATTTCGGAGAAGAACTCATTTACGGACAAGACAGCGTTGACCTCAGACGCCCCTGGGACAGAATGAGCGTCAGCGAGGCTTTTGATAAATTTTCACCCATATCCATGAAATATGCGCTGGCTTACGGGAAATTTGACGAGATTATCGGCTGTGAGATCGCTCCCAAACTTGGCAGACAAAAGCCATTGTTTTTATATGATTATCCTGCCGAATGCGGCGCGTTGGCAAAATTGAAAGCTGATGACGCGCGATTTGCTGAAAGATTTGAGCTTTATATCTGCGGCATTGAACTATGCAACGCATTCAGCGAACTGACCGATCCCGTTATTCAGCGAAAGCGCTTTGAAAATGAGTTAAGCCTCAGAAAAGCTGCCGGGAAAACAGGTTATCCCATGCCGGAAAAGTTTCTGCAATCTATGGAGAAAATGCCCCAAGCATCAGGAAACGCATTAGGAATTGATCGGCTGATGATGTTGTTTGCCAATGTAACCCAAATTGATGATGTGGTGAGTTTTACACCGGAGGATTTATGCTGAATACATTGAAGATATATGACGATCTGACAGAAACGATGGATGAGCGGGCAGCCAGAAAAATCGCTTATATTATCGGTATGGTCTATGAGGAACTGCAAAATGTGGCTACAAAGGTTGAACTCAAAGAACTGACCGATAATGTCAAAGAACTCAGCAAAGCTCAGAGGCAGACGGAGATGCGGGTTCAGGAATTGGCTGAGGCGCAGAAAGAGTTGGCTGAGGCGCAGAAACGCACAGAAAACGAGCTTCATCAGTTGGTTGTTGAACACAAAGATACCAAAAAGCAGATTGGCGGACTCTCCACGACCGTAGGATACGGAATCGAAGACAAAGCATATCCTGCGCTGCCTGCTTTACTGAAACAGGATTTCGGCATCACTGTTCAGGAAAGATTAATCAGAGATTATGTGAAAGACCGAACCGGGCGCAATATTGAAGTCAACATACTGGGCAGAGCCTTAAACAAAGATGGCAAAAGCATAACGATTATCGGCGAAGGCAAATCCCAATTATCTGTAAATGATGTGAATGATTTTATCCGAAAAAAGCTCAACCGGCTTCAGGATGTTTTTGATGAAATATTTCCGGTAATGGTTACATACATGGTCAGCGCGCCGGAAGTCAGAGGCTATGTTCGGGAAAAGGGTATCGCATTATATTATTCCTATAACTTTTGAGAGAAATCATCATGGATTCAAAAACAGTTGATATAACTTATGATGTTGTTACCGGAAAAGAAACGCCGCTCATCGGCGCGGAAGAAAACCGTCAAACCGTAGAACGCTTTCTGATTGAGCAAAAAGGCTTTGCCAAGCAGGATATTGAAGTGGACGCGCCGTTAGAACTGCTTATCGCTGGCGAAGTTTATCGCTCTAAAATTGATCTCATTGTGCGCGTGAATGGCAGACGGCTGATGGCGATAAAATGCGCGGCTGGCTCTTTAGGCTCACGGGAGCGGGAAATCCTTGCGGCATCAAGGCTGATAGACACATATCAGATTCCGTTTTCTATGGTGTCAGACGGTAAAACCGCTATTGTGCTGGATACGGTTTCAGGACAGAGTATCGGAGAAGGCTTGGATGCTGTTTTTTCCAAACAGGATGCTTCGGAGAAGTTGAAAACGCTTGAATTTCTGCCATTTCCTGAAAAACGGCGGGATCGGGAAAAAATCATCTTCCGCTCTTATGACAGCATGAATGTCAATGTATTATCAGCCGCTTGAACTCAGACTGTCTTGAACCAAGATTTTCAGGATTTTGGGATTACCAAGA
>DYRC01000280.1 GCA_020718925.1 Desulfonema limicola | reverse complement strand
ATAATCCGATGCGCCGAGTGCAAAGCCCGTGTTTTTATCATCAATGATAGTCTGCATGATAACCGGAATATCAGCCGTCTCAGGGTCAGACTTGATGTCCGACAATATTGTCCATCCGTCAATATCGGGCATCAGAACGTCTAAAATAATCACATCAGGACGCGTCTCTTTTGCCATCTTCAGCCCATCCGCGCCGGTTGAAGCACTTTTCAGAGAAAACCCTTCTTTCTCAGCAAATCGCCGCATCAGATCATGGGCAGCCGGATCATCGTCAATCAGCAGCACTTCGGCGCAGGATTCCGGGCAGGTCTTTACATCCGGCAATCTGTCAGGCTGTGCCGAAGAGCCGAACTTTGCCGGAAGCTTTACTATAAATTCCGAACCTTTTCCCGCCTCGCTTTTCACCGTAATATCCCCGCCCATCATCTGACAGAATTTTCTGCTTATGACCAAGCCAAGCCCCGTGCCGCCGTATTTGCGGGAAGTAGAGGCGTCCGCCTGCGTGAAAGGCTGAAAGAGCTTGGCAAGCTGTTCCGGCGTCATGCCGATTCCGGTATCCCGAACCTCAAAAACAATCATATCATCAGGAAGGCGTTTTGCATCCAGAGTGATTGTTCCTTTTTCAGTGAACTTACACGAATTGCTTAAAAGATTCAACAGAATTTGACGTAATTTTGTCTGATCCGTGTGAATTTTGCCCACATTCTCGTGGCTGATGATGTTTATCAGATTGGCATTTTTTTCAGCCAGAGGCATAGCCGTAGCTGCAATCTCCTGAATTGTTTTGACAATATCAAAGGTTTCAGGATAAAATGTCATTTTTCCGGCTTCGATTTTGGACAGATCAAGAATATCATTGATCAATCCCAGCAGATGTTTCCCGGCTGAGTTGATTTTCTGAAGATCGGGAATAATGTCTTCATTGTCCGAATCCTCGGCGTCTTCTGTGAGCATTTCGCTGTAACCGATAATCGCATTGAGCGGTGTGCGGAGTTCATGGCTCATATTGGCAAGAAACGAACTTTTGGCTTGGTTGGCAGCTTCCGCATCTTCTTTGGCGTTTTTCAGATTTTCTTCAAGCGTTCTGCGCTCGGTGATGTCGCGCATGGTTTCAATCGCTCCGGCAACATCTCCGTTTGAATCATACAGCACTGAGGCAGTTCCGATAAGCCATCGGCGTCCTTTGTTTTTAAAATTGGGAATCAGGGCTTCTCCGATCAGGGCATTGCCTTTTTGCCGGATAGTTGCATATTTTTCCAAAACTTCATCATGCGGCATCATTGCCAGATCAACCAGAATGGGACGCCGCTTGTCATAAAAAGCAAAGCTGTATTCGTAATTGCCTTTGCCGATCATGTCCTGAGCCTTTTTTCCGGTCATTTCTTCGATTGCCTTGTTCCATGAGATGATTTTTCCATCTTTGTCAATAACAAACGTGGCATCAGGCAGAAAATTGATAATATCCGTAAGCCTGTGTTCGGATTCGGAAATCGCTGCTTCTGCCCGTCTGCGCTCCTCAATTTCTTTCTGCATAGATTCATTGGCAATTTGCAATTCGACAGTACGCGACTGAACCAATTCTTCCAAGTGCATTCTGTATTTTTCCAGTTCCGCTTCTGCCTGCTTGCGCTCGCTGATGTCTCTCCATGTCGTATGAATAAGCGATTTTCCTTTATACGGAATAACGGTCAGGGACACTTCTACCGGAAAATCCTCGCCGTCAGCCTTATGGTGCATCCACTCAAAACGATGACTGCCTTTCTGAATTACAATTGCAATCAGTTCTTCGGCTTTTTCAAAAGATGATCGTCCGTCCGGCTGTTGTGGCGGAGATACTTCTGACGGATGAATGTTCAGCAATTCTTCTTTGGAATGATACCTGAGTGTCTCCACGGCTGCCGGATTGCAATCAACAAATTTATTGTTATCAATGATGAGAATCGCATCTTTGGATTTTTCAAACATGATCCGGTATCGTTCCTCACTCTCCCGCAATTCCTGAGATCGCTTGTGCAGCCTAAATTCGGCATACTTGCGCTCGGTAATATCAATCATAGAACCTTCAAAATAAAGAATATTGCCGTTTTTATCTCTTACGATTCTTGCAGACAAGGATACCCATATCGGAGTTTTATCTTTGCAATACATCTGCGTTTCAAATCCTACGACTTTCCCCTGTTCATCAAGAATGCCGGTAAAGGTTTTTCTGTCTTCGGGATTCACATAGACCTGTTCTGAAAGGTCTGTAACCGAAGAACGTAAATCTTCGACAGAATCATATCCCAAAATCGCAGCCAGAGCAGGATTCGCGTTTATAACCCACCCGTCCGGCGCAGTTTGAAAAATTCCCATGATTGCATTTTCAAACAGGGAACGGTGTTTTTCTTCGCTTTCCTTTAATTCTTCTGTGCGAATCTCCTGCTCCCTGAACAACTCGTGTAATTTTGCCGACATATTTCCGAATGCAAGAGACAATTTGCCGATTTCATCATTCCGATCTGAAATGGCATCCGGCAATAATGCGTCCCATTTTCCCTGCCCCAGTTCACCCGCCGCGGCTGCCAGTTGTTCAACCGGCTGAATGTATTTGGATTTTGCCCGGCGAGCCAGCCATAATGCGGTTATCAGTATAAAAACAATCACCAGCACACCGGCAACGCCGAATATCAGACTTTGACGAAATACGAATTCTTTGGAACGGACACGGATTTCATCAGCTTTGGCTTTCATGGAGACCACCGGAGCGGAAAATTCGTCAATATAAGTGGTTGCGGCAATCATCAGCATGGTGTCATGAAATTTTACACCCACAGGCGTCATCGTCATGTATTTTTCCCGAATTTTTCCATCCGGCTCCAGCCAGTCATAATAATCTGAAACTTCGGTTCCGCTCAGGCTTTGTTTAAAGATTGTCCACCATGAGGAAATTTTTTCCGAAAGCAGGCTCATACGATAATCAATCAGAGACGGATTGGGATGTATCAGCATAATACCGGTTTCCGTTTCATACAGGCAGGTATAGCCGGTTTTGCCCACCATCTGAACAGCAATTTTTCTGAATTCCGCATCGTTCTGAAGTTCCTGCATGGAAATATCCGGGTGAGACCGCAGATAAATCTCAACCTGCTTTGCGACATCTCTTGCTTTATTCTGAATAAACTGCTCACCAATCTGCCTGAGATGCTGCTCTGCAAATTCATTCAGGTTATGGGTTGTGTTTTCAGTCTGTTCTGCAAAAAATCCTGTCAATATCTGCGAACCGATAACCACAATCAGCACCAGCAGAAGGATTGACGGAACAGAAGCCGCAAGATAATCCCGCATGAAACTGCGGCTTAATGAATCAGATCGGTTAATTTTGTTGTTCATAAGGTTTCTCCTGATCATTCTGATTTTCAACATTTTTTCGGACTAGCGGTTCGCAGCCGAACCGCCGCGCCCGTTCCTGCGCCACTTTTGCTGCCCGGCGCAGAGCGATTTCAGCGTTACGGAAGTCGGGATCATCAAGGCGATGCAGAGATTGTTCACTCATTGTTTGTATCCTTCATTAATGAGAATCGGAAGTAAAGACGAATTATCATAAATCGCCCACTCATCAACAATCGGTTTATAGATTTTTTCAAAATTGTTCAATAGACACCCGGCTTCTTTGGGTAAAAATTCAAATGCAAAGGTGGTCTTACCCGCACCGTTCGGACCTCCTATGATGATGATTTTCTTTTGATTCATACCATGTTCTCTCCGATCATCAAATTAAATGATATTAAGATCAGACCCAGCTGATTGCCGAAACAGTTACGCTCACGCCGTCAATGTCTGTTTCACCTGAAAGCTGATTCAGAATATTCTCATCGTCTGTCGGAACAAATACGGCAACGGTTACACAATTCAGCCCCAGTTTTGTCGCATACCGGGCAGCCTGAATTTTGGCTGTTTTTATTTTTGTCAGGCTTTTAAAGCTCTTTACCTCAATAATACCGCGTTTCCCGCCGCATTTCAGATGCAGATCAACTCTGCCGTTTCCTGTCGGAAATTCCGGACTGACAATACACCGATCCTCAATCGCTTCCCTGAGCCATGCGTACAGATGGAAATGACCTACATATTCGGTTATCTGCAGATCCGTACGCCTTGGCTGATCCTTCCACGTATTCAGCCCCCTTGCTTTCAGCCGTTTCAGATAGGCTTTGTAGCGTTCCATGAGCGCGGGAAGATTCAGTTCTTCTCCCTCATACACATCTGCCAGATCATCAAGCGGTTCAAGTACGAGAATCGGCAGGCGGTCGCCGACAACATCTGCGGTAAGTGCGTTGTAAAGTCTCTGCTGAATAAAGGGAGATGAAAAAGAACATACCGAAATTTCTTCTCCGGCGTCACTTTTTTCCGTTTTGGCATCAATGATTCCGTTCAGATAAAGAAAGTTGCACCAGTCCGCATCAAGTGCGAACCGTATATCCGATTTCGTAAAAAGTTCAAGGACATAATTCCGATACTCACCGTTGGCTTTTTTCACCAGATTCAGAACCGTGTTGTTCCATTCGATATTCATAGCCCTCTGATAAACTCTGTTCCATAACAGCATATCAACAGGACTGTCTTTTCCGGGATTATACTTTTCCGTCAGCAGTTCCCCGAACCAGCACACAAGTCCGGGCTGACCGCGCGTGGATTCGTAAAGCTTTATTACAACTTCCGGGTCAATTCTCTGTCCGCTTTCTTCCTGATACTGGCTGAACAGATCCCGCACTTCGTCTTCCGTGAAATTCGGCACATGAAGAGACCTCTGGATATTGAACGGCGACCCGCGCAGACTTTCAACTCCGAGAACCGCCCGCACACCGATCAGCGCAAGTCCGTGAAGAATGAAACTTTCCCGTTTCAGATACATATCCCTGAACAGCGTAATCAGTCGATCAATCATTTTCGGCGGCAGGCTGTCAAATTCATCAATAAACAGAATAACAGGCTTATCGAACAATCCTTTTCCGAGCGAAAACCAGTCAATCCAGTCATCCCATGTTTTCGGCGGAGCAGGTTCGATTCCGAAGCCCTCTCTGATGATACGGGGGAGTTGTCTGAACAAAACTTCGTCAGAATCATCGGTTTCCATGATGATTCCCTGTACCGACAGACACCCGATCAGAAATCTGCTGCCGTACAATCTTTCGATTTCCTTTTTCACCTGCCGCATCAGCCATGTTTTGCCGGTCTGCCTCGGCGCCCAGATTGTGAAATAATGACCGCTTTTTTCGGGATTGCCGATAAGCTGCCGGAAGCATTTCTCAATCAGTTCGTTTCGGGGAACGCAGAAATGTTCCTCGCTGTCAACAGGTCCGTAAGAATGAAATTTTCTTTTGTTCATGTTATCCTCGTTTTTAATATCATACCGATTCGCTATCAAAGCACCCCTCCCCCGGCCCCTCCCCTGAAAGGAGAGGGGAG